>JASHRR010000302.1 GCA_030037185.1 Xanthobacteraceae bacterium
GCCGTCGGCATCGCACACGTTAGCTCCGATCTCAGATGGCTCAGAGCCAACGCAGCGCTGTGCCGTATTCTCGGCTGGCCAATGGATGAATTCCTAACCAAGACATTGCGTGACATCAGCCATCCGGATGATCTTGCGGTCGATCTTGCATATGCGGAGCAAATACGCGCAGGCAAGATCGACAGTTTTGGTATGGACAAGCGCCACCTGCGTAAGGATGGCACGATCGTCTGGGCCAGGCTGACTGTCAGCTGCGTGCGCAGGCGTGACGGATCAATCGACTATTTCGTCGCTGTTATTGAGGATATCTCCGCCCGGAAACGTGGCGAGGAGTTGCTGAAACGCCAAGCCGACCTTCTGGATCAGTCGCATGATGCGATTTTGGAGTTGCAGACGGACGACCGCGGCATCGTCTACTGGAACCGCGGGGCCGAGAGACTATACGGGTATACGGCTGCCGAAGCGCAGGGACGCAGAACCCACGAGTTGCTCCACACTCGCGCCCCCATCCCTATCAAGGACATCGACGCGCAGATTGTCCATGGGGAAAGCTGGTCCGGCGAACTCACCCATACCACGCGCGACGGACGGGAGATCGTGGTCGAGAGCCGCATTGTCCCGGTCTCGTACGACGGCGAGATGTTTGCGTTGGAGACAAACCGCGACATTACGGACCGCAAGCGTGCCGAAGAGGAATTAGCCAAGAGCGAGGAACGGTTCAGGACCTCAATCCTCCGGTCGCCAGTACCTACCGCCTTGTTCGACGATCGGGAACAAATCCTTGCCCTCAGCCAAAGTTGGCTAACGGCAGCAGGAGGCGTTTCGGCAGCAGGATTCCAACGAGCAGAGGATTGGACAATACATGCCTACGGCGAGCGCTCGGGCGAGGTATTGGAGTTGATTCGAAAGACTATTGCAACGGAACCGGAGGCGCTGACGCAGGAACTGATTCTCACTGTAGGTGGCGACAAACGCATTTGGAATTTTGTGACTTCCGGCTTGGGAGCCCTGTCAGACGGGCGACGTCTCTTTGTTTGCGTGGCCCAGGACGTAACCGATCGCAAAGCTTATGAGGAGCGGATCGAGCTGCTGATGCGTGAATCCCATCACCGCATCAAGAACATTCTCGGTCTCGTCCAGGTGATTGCTCGCCAGACCGCTACTGGTGATGCGCAGGACTTCATTGGCCGCTTCAGCAAGCGTATCCAGGCGCTGGCAGCCAATCAGGACCTACTGGTTCGACATGGGTGGCAGCGAATTGATGTGAAGGATTTAGTGCAGAGTCAACTCGGGCACTTTGCGGACCTGATCGGAACTCGGATCAACTTTGAGGGACCGAAACTGTTTCTGAACGCGGCTGCCGCCCAAGCCATTGGTCTCGCACTCCACGAACTCGCGACAAATGCCGGCAAATACGGCGCGCTTTCGACGGAAACCGGCCGTGTCAACGTGCGCTGGCAGTTCAAAGATGATACCTTCGTGATGGACTGGAGTGAGCGTGGCGGACCAGCCGTGCGGCCGCCGGAGCGTCGGGGCTTCGGCAGCACGGTCATCGAGGCGATGGCGAAGCGCACTGTCGGCGGTGAGGTCGAGGCCGATTACGCTCCCTCAGGTTTCGGGTGGCATTTGACCTGCCCAGCAGCGAATGCGCTTGAGGCAACGGTGAACATTCACAAGAGTTGACGGCAACAGCACTGCGGCCACCAGTCCGGCGTCCGTCCTGTTGCAGTGCAATGGCTGACCTGCTGCAAGCATGGCAAGCATCAATGGCGGGCAAAACACACGCCAGCGGTGCGTTCGATGGCAGCTGATCGGCGGCGGCTCATTGAGTATCAGCGGACCTGTTGCGGTCGTTGGCCTGCCAACTAGTCGCGCCGCCAACAATTCAACACACGCAAGGCTAGGTCTCGATTATTTCCCAGCTCTCGGCCAGGTTTGCGTACACGTTATCGTCCGGGCAGTCAGTGGTATACGGGCGGTGCAAGGCATGCTCGAGCGTCGCAATGACGCCAGCCAGTGTCGTCGGCAGTGACGGCGGAGTACTCCGGCGACACCCGCGAGATCGGCGAGCAGTTTCCGGCAATGATCCCCGATGCGCTGCGCAGGATTGCCGGACAGCTGACGCCAAGATCGCAAAGCCAACTGGTGGCGTTCTTCCGCTCTTCATTCGCGCCGTCGAGCGCGGCGATCTCAAGTTCCGCACCAGCCCGCGCAGCAGTGAGCCCAAACAGTGGCTGCGACCCGCTCCCAATGGGACGCAAAAACGTACGCCGATCTCCGCTCAATTGTCGAAACGGGCCGCCGCAACGGCCGGAGCGCTCTCACCACCATTCGCGATGCTCTGGCGCTAGCCGCAGCTGAGGTTGCCGCCGCGCGCGCGGCCCTCGCGGGGTGAGTAATTATTTCAAGTCAGAACGCCCCTATCTGGGCGGCGCATTTTCGACGGCTACGGCTAAGCCATCTCCCAGTGGTTCGCCTCGTCGCCGTGTCGGACCGAGCGCTTGAACCGAAGCTTTCCGGCCTCGAAGTCACGCACGGGCGGCGTCAACACCGCGCACAGCTCCTCGGACGCCGGGCCAGTCCAAGCACCTCGTAGAGCGTGATCGTGCTCACGCCGCACATAACCGCGATCGCCGAGATGGGCACGCGCTTCTTGCCGCGCCACGCGGGCGACGTGATCAGCCGCAGAAACCACCTTCCAGCAGCATGCCGGCGAGGAGCACAGTGCTCGC
>JASHRR010000303.1 GCA_030037185.1 Xanthobacteraceae bacterium
GGTATTTGAGGGCAATGAGATTGCGTTTGCGGGACACGAAAATAACGTAAAAGCAAATCATTGGAGGGAGAAGCGATGTTCGCCTCGTTGACGGCAAAGCTTGTCGGCAGCGGTCTTGCCACCGCGCTTGCCTGTGTACTGCCCATAGCTGAGGTGGCGGCGCAGCAGAACGCGTCTGCATCCAATTTCTCTTCGAGCGAGTTCGGGTGGCTGACGTTTAATGGCGAGTTCATCGCCATTCCTGGCGGTGTCATTCCCATGCGCAACGACCCGGCCTACCCGTTTGTTGGCAACAACACCGGCAGACAGCCAACCTATCGAATCGCCGATCTCGCCAATCCCAACTTGAAGCCCTGGGTGAAGGAGCGGATGAAGAAGGACAACGACGAAGTGATCGCCGGAAAGATCGCCTTCACGGCGCGATCAAGCTGCCGGCCGGCGGGCGTTCCGGGCTTCATCTTGTTCGGTTTCCAGCCGATCTATTTCGTCCAAACTCCCAACGAGGTCTGGATGATTTACTCGGGAGATCAGCAGGTGCGGCGCGTCTATCTCGACGTGGCGCATTCGGCTAGTCCCGAGCCGTCCTGGTACGGCGAATCCGTTGGTCATTACGAAGGCGATACACTCGTCATCGACACCATCGGGCTGAGCGATAAGACGTTCGTCGATGGTTATCGCACGCCCCACACCGAAAAGCTGCATGTGGTCGAGCGCTGGAGGGTGACCGACGGCGGGAAGGTCCTCGAAGTGAACGTCAAAGTCGATGATCCTGACACATATTACGAGCCCTGGTCGGGAATTCAGCGCTATGACCGCGTGGAGCGGCCGTTGACTGAGCAAATTTGTGCCGAGAACAACCAGCATTTGTTCGACTACCACATCCCGGTGGCAAGCAAGCCCGATTTCTGAGCTGGAGGCTCTTGACGACATTTTCGTCAAGGCCACCCGGGGTCTGGGAGGTTCGAATGTAAGGTTTGATCCGATCGAGGCCTTTGGGCCGGTGCAGCAAGCCCCGCTGACAGAAGGTCCACGAGGACGCGCCAATCGCGCCCGTCGGTGAAGACTCGACGGATATGGCCTTCGCCGGCTTTATAATATATGTGGTTTCCGGCGTGATCACGTATTCTTGCGCAGCTGTCATCATGCGCGGCATTGCCGGGGCGGTGGGGTAGTTGCCGAGCCCTGGCCTGGCGAGATCGCCAGACAGGCGGCGGTAAGCTCTACGATCGTCAGTAAATTTCGGAAAGTATCAAATCAACTGCCGAGGGCGGACAGTTCAACAACACGAATCTCAGAAACTCGCTTCGGAAAGGACGCAAAGCGACGGTCCCGGTACCGACTCAGTTGTGCGTGCTTATTGCATCCGGCAACGGACTGTTCCCACCCAACCATCATCCTCCGAACGTCGTCTGCGAGGTCTTTCAACGAAAAAACTTCCGGGCCATAACGCCCACGGAGCGCGACTTGGGCGGCTGCCAACAAAGCAAGTCCCTCCTCTGGATTCTTCGTCGACGCTTTGACGACAACACATCTGCGTTGACCGCTTCCTGGGTTACGAAAATGCGAGCGCCTTCCGTCATCTCCCACTCTGGTTGTACCAACGGCGCCCGCCGGCCGCAGGCGCCGACGGAGACGCTGGGGGCCATCCGGCTGCGATTTCCCATCCGCGTCATCGTAAATCGCGATCCCGTCCTCGCGCCTTGCCAGTGTTGACCCACCCGATGACGAAACTGAAGCTTTCAACCATCCCTGATGACCGGTCAGTCAAGCTCACGTTGAACTGCTGGGCGCCGTCCACTGCGCTCTCGCCGCCTGCGCCGAAATATGCGCGCAACACCATGATCAACAAATCGAGCCCGCCAAGCTCGCGCCGTCGATGCTCGCACGGTTCATGTCGACGAACCGCGCATTTGTCCGCGCACGGCGCGCAAAGAGTGATCAGGGCCGAGCCGTGGACTGCCATCACCCCGATGCTTTGCGCCGCTCCGGTCGCCATGACCGATTTGATCTTCACGCTTGGTGCCCCATACTTACGACTTCCCGAAGCAGGACAACGAAGATGACGTCGTCACGCCAACTCCATCTCGGAGCGTTCATGCGGCCCGCAAGCATCCACACCGGCGCGTGGCGGTACCCCGGCGCGTGGCCGGACATGAATTTCAACATCGCCCATCTGAAACACTCCATCCAGATGCTGGAACGCGCGAAGTTCGATGCCTTCTTCATGGCCGACCATATGGCTGTGCTCAATATGCCGCTCGATGCGCTTAAGCGCAGTCACACGGTCACCTCGTTCGAGCCATTCACCCTGTTATCGGCCCTGTCCCAAGTCACCGAGCGGATCGGCTTGGTGGCAACCGGCTCAACGACTTTTGACGCGCCCTATCACATTGCGCGGCGCTTTGCCTCGCTCGATCATATTTCCGGCGGCCGCGCCGGCTGGAATATCGTCACCACGTCCAATCCGGACGCCGCGCTCAATTTTGGTCTTGAAGAGCATGTCGAGCACGGCGAGCGATATCGGCGCGCACGGGAGTTTTATGACGTGGTCACCGGCCTG
>JASHRR010000002.1 GCA_030037185.1 Xanthobacteraceae bacterium
GTAGGCTCAAAAGCCGGCCCACCTCGCCTGAAACAAGCGGGAAAAACTCTATCGTTTGAGAAAACCGGGCTAGACCCATTTTTCAGCCTTACAGCCGGCGTCTCGTTTGCAGATTAAGCCCTTTTCAAGGGTCTATTTCTCACTTCCGGTTCGCTAGCAAATAACCCCAGATCGGAGGCAGTCCCGTCACCATCCCCTCGCCGGTGGGCGTGAGTCAGAGGGATATGAGGCGAAACAGAAACAGTAAAAAACCCGAAAAGCTGAAGCCTGGACTGTTCAATCGGGACGAGCCAGTGTGCTCCGCTGCCGACCCAGAAAGCCCAGCTTCTACGCTGGTCGAAGCCCTATTCATCGAGATTGCTACGGCGCTTGCAACCGGGGAGGCCAGCGATAGCAAAACAGTGCCATCGTCTACATGCCGCAGTCGACCGCCGACAGCTTTTGCACGGTCAAGAGTTCCGGCTGCAAAGCGGCACAGTAGGTTTGACGCACTCTGTCATAGTTCGAGTGCGCAGGAATGTATGATTCACCAATCGGATCGGAGGAAGTCGTCCAGGGCGGTACGCACCCGCGTGATGACGCTATCCCACGTACGTGTTTCATCCTGCCGAAATAGGCGGACAGTTGGGTACCATGGGCTGTCTTCGCGATCGAGCAACCAGCGCCAGTCGGGGATGAAAGGCAACATCACCCAAACAGGCTTTGTCAATGCGCCGGCCAAGTGAGCGACGCTGGTATCCACGGAGATAACGAGGTCTAGGGTCGATATGAGCGCGGCCGTGTCCGCAAACGTCTCTAGCTCATCGCCGAAATGGAGAAGATCGCTTTGATTTTTCAGCACTGTCGCGTCTTCGGGACGAACGTCCTTCTGCAAACTTACAAATGTTGCATTGGTGTCCAAGAACGACAGCAAAGAGCTGAGCCTCATCGATCGATTATGGTCGTTGAGATGCAATGGGTTGCCAGACCAGGCAAGGCCGATCCTGGCGCGATGTTTGCGGCTTGCGAGCCTTGCGTCCCAATTTACCAATGCCTGGGGTGACGCTCGCTGATAGAGCGTGGTGGAGGGTATCGTCTCAAGTCGCGTCCCGAACGCCAGCGGCAAGCTGAGCAATGGGCAATGCATATCGAAATCGGGTAAGGGGTCGCCCCTGGATACGATCTGCGCGGCGCCAGTGAGAGTTGTCATCAGCTCTCGTAGTGGCCTTTGGACTTCCAGAATCACACGTGCGGCGCGCTCCACCACCAGCGGCACGTAACGGCAGAACTGGATCGCATCACCGAAACCCTGCTCAGCGTGGAGAAGAATAGTCTTGCCTTGGAGGTTGTCTTTTCCGGTCCATCGCGGTTGCACAAAGTTGCGCTTGGCCGTCCGGAGTCGGTCGATTCCCCATCGCGATTCATATCTGTCCCAACCTCGATCAAAGTCTGCAATCAGGAGGCGGCAAACTGCTTCATTGAAAAGCGCCTCCGCGTAGTTTGGCCGCAGTTTGAGCGCGCGGTCATAGCTCGCCAGCGCCTCCTCGAACCGCTTCAGGTCATGCAAGGTGTTGCCGCGATTGGAAAGCGCCTCGGCATAGCCCAGCCGCAGTTTGAATGCGCACTCGTAGCTCGCCAGCGCCTCCTCGAACCGCTTCAGGTCATGCAAGGTGTTGCCGCGATTCAAAAGCGCCTCGGCATAGTCCGGCCGCAGTTTGAGCGCGCGGTCGTAGCTCGCCAGCGCCTCCTCGAAGCGCTTCAGATCATGCAAGGTGGTGCCGCGATTGAAAAGCGCCTCGGTGTAGTCTAGCCGCAGTTCGAGCGCGCGGTCGTAGCTCGCCAGCGCCTCCTCGAACCGCTTCAGGTCATGCAAGGTGTTGCCGCGATTGGAAAGCGCCTCGGCATAGTCCGGCCGCAGTTTGAGCACGCGGTCGTAGCTCGCCAGCGCCTCCTCAAACCGCTTCAGCTCACGCAGGGTAGCGCCGCGATTGGAAAGCGCCTCGGCATAGTCCGGCCGCAGTTTAAGCGCGCGATCATAGCTCGCCAGCGCCTCCTCGAACTGCTTCAGCTCATGCAAGGTGGCGCCGCGATTGAAAAGCGCCTCGACATATTCCGGCCGCAGTTTGAGCGCGCGATCGTAGCTCAGCAGCGCCTCCTCGAACCGCTTCAGCTCATGCAGGGTAGCGCCGCGATTGGAAAGCGCCTCGGCATGGTCCGGCCGCAGTTTGAGGAAATGGTCATAGCTCGCTAGCGCCTCCTCGAACCGTTTCGTGGCACGCAGGGTGTTGCCGCGATTGAAAATCGCCTCGGCATAGTCCGGCCGCAGTCTGACCGCGCGATCATAGCTCGCCAGCGCCTCCCCGAACCGCTTCATTGCCCGCAGGGTAGCGCCGCGATTGAAGAGCGCCTCGGCATAGTCCGGCCGCAGTTCGAGCAACCGGTCATAGCTCGCCAGCGCCTCCTCGAACCGCTTCAGCTTATGCAACGTGTTGCTGCGATTGAACAGCGCGTCGGCATAGTCCGGCTGCAGATTGAGCGCGCGATCGTAGCTTGCCAGCGCCTCCTCGAACCGGTTCAGCTCATGCAAGGTGTTGCCGCGATTGAAAAGCACGTCGGCACAGTCCGGCCGCAGGTTGACCGCGCGGTCATAGCTCGCCAGCGCCGTTTGTTTCTTACCCAGGTTTGATTGTACGATAGCAAGAAGATGAAGCACGTCCACGAGATCGCGTTTGTTGTCTATTATTTGTTGGCATATCCGCTCCGCCTCAACGAGCTTGCCTGCTTCGTACGCAGAAACAGCGCGGCTGAATTGCTGCTGGGGGGAGAACGTGGGATTGGCCATACTGTCAATCGCGCAATTGTTGAGTCGTTTAACCTTCGCACCGATGCGCCCTCGACGCAACGAGGTCCCGCATTTGGCTCTTCCATTGTGAAACAAACTATCGTCTCATCGGGGGAGGCAGTGATCGACAGCGGCGCTCAAGCGAATTTGAAAGAAGTGGAAACCCAAAAGCGGGAAGCCGGGACCCGAACCGCGCTGGCAACGGCTCGCTGATGCGCCTCGCACCGGCTGCCATCTGCCACTACGTCGACCGCGCACGCACCATCGATGTTGCCCGACGACGGAGCGTCTACCATGCCGCCGCCACGGCGGTTGACGGGTGCGCATTTTGCGCCGGTGTCCTGGTCGACACAATAAGCGGCACAGATCGACAAGCGCTGCTTGCCCAACGCCGGTTTGAAGGCCATGCGGAAATTGCGAGAATCGCTTAGGGACGTTACTCCGACAAGGATCGTCGTGAGAGTGCGTCGTCTGGGTATGTCGCGGACACGCTCGAAGCGGCGCTGTGGTGCGTTCACCACGCTGCCGATAGAAAGTTCTAAATGTCCGCGTGGCCGGGGGCTGACTGAGACGACAACCGCGACCCTCGAAGCCCCGCCGAATCTGCCACTCACCACCAAAATCTTCTCCCACCACATCACCGGTCGTGCCTCGAGCGCAACGCAGGCGCTAAAGTCGTTAAGGTTGAATTTGAGCGTAACCACCAACACGACAATAACCAAAAAACAGCGTCCTCACGGAGGGGCATTCGTTGTTCAATGCGGCGACCGGCGCACACTCCTCCCGGCGCGCCTCAAGCTTGCCGGCAAGCGCCGCCATCATCGGATCGTGACGCAGCTCGTTCCCATCGGTGTGAAAACGATCCGAATAAATCTCTGCAACGCTCTGTCGGCATCGGGGCGCTGCGCTAATCAGCGAAAAAACGGTGTAGCACGACGGTCTCCCGCACCGTCATGCCACGCGCATATGGGCTCAAAATGTTCTCATCGAAGCCAGTAAACCGGGTCTGCCCCTTGGTGATCAGCTGCGGCTCGAAACTGCCATACGATCACGCGGTACCGCGATCTCGATCTCGCCATCATTTGTCAGGGCCGTCTTCGAACTCATCCCGTTGCGGCTGACAGATCGCCCTTTTCATAGCTGAGGTGGTCGGTCAGTTCCGCGCCAAGCGCCCGCTCGATGAGGGGGTTCTTGAACTCCTTAAAAAGCCCGTCATCCCCAGTCAGGTCCTCCGTCTTCGTATAGTAAGCAAGTAGTTGATCCAGCAGCTCAGGTGTAATCGTCGTATTAGTCGTCGTCATGTGAGTTCTCCTCAAAGGTAAACTCGCAGAAACCTACGTACACATCGTTTATGACACCCTCACGCGGTCCCAGGCTACGTAACCCGAACTACGGCCTCGACCTCCCGCACCTCTCCGCGTCACAGGTGCCGGGTCTCGGCTGGCGGCGTCATCCAGGCGTTATCCTTCCCGTTGAAATACCTGACGGGAGCTTCCGCCAGTTCCCCACCGGTCGCATCATCCAGCGTGGCAAGCCGGATGGATACGTATTCGCCGCCGATTGCGGGGACGTCGCCGCGGCCGAAGACCTGGACGCCGCAGGTCCCGCAGAAGAAGTGGTGAGCCTGCTTCGTGCCGAACTGATAGTCGCGCAGCGCCTCCTCGCCAGCGACAAGCTTGAAAGCGCCGGGCTTGATAATCGCGCCCCAGGCGCGCGTCTTGGTGCAGATCGAGCAGTTGCATCTTCCCGTTCCCGCCGCGAGATCGATTTCGGTCTCGTAACGTACCGCGCCGCAGTGACAGCTTCCATGATACCGCTTCAGCATTGCGCCTCTCCGTTGCGTGTTGGACGAGAAAAGGCATACGCCTGGACTGTTGCCACCATGCTGTCAGCATGCGACTGTTACACCCATTCATGCGCCGCGCCGACCGCCTGTTTCAGATCATCCAGATTCTCCGCCGGTCGCGCGGTCCGGTCACGGCTGCCGCGCTCGCTGCGGAGCTTGAAACGTCAAAACGCAGTGTCTACCGCGACATTGCCTCGCTGATCGGGCAGCGTGTTCCGGTCCGCGGCGAAGCCGGACTCGGCTATGTGCTGGAGGGCGGATTCGACCTGCCGCCGCTGATGCTGACCTCCGATGAAGTCGAAGCCGCGGTGCTCGGCGCCCAGTGGGTCGCGGGACATGGCGACCCACTTCTCGCCCGTGCCGCGCACGATCTCATCGCCAAGATCGCGGCGACCGTGCCTGAAACGCTGCGTCCTCTGGTCATGGACGCCGGTGCCCGCACGGCGCCGGGGTGGAACATTCCTCCGGACGCCATCGACGTTGCCCGGGCACGTGCCTGGATACGGGCGGGCCGGAAGATCGCGCTGGTCTATCGCGACACCGACGACCGCGAGACCCGCCGGATCATCTGGCCGGTCGTCGTCGGCTATCTCGAAGCGGCCCGGATACTGATCGGCTGGTGCGAACTGCGCGAGGGTTTCCGCCATTTCCGCGTCGATCGCATCGTCGGCGCCGATTTCCTGGACGAGCGGTACCCGGCGCGACCGCCTGCATTGCGTGCGAAATGGCTGGCGGGTCTGTCGAAGAACGCACGTCAAGAGTAAGGGGCACACCATTGTCGTGCCAAGCGGCGGCCGCACCTTCTGGCAAGCGGTTCGGCGGGCGCGCTTGCCGACGAGCAGCCGGCGGTGACGCTGAAAACAAGCGGGCGACCCGAGCGCGTTGTTAACGACCAACGCGTGGTGCATAGCCTCAGCTCATGTAGGAGGACCGGACCAATCGACGGGCAACGATGCAGCGTTCGATTTTTCTCAAACTGACCGTGGCCTTCCCTCACGTGGATCAGGGCCTATCTGGTTGAAGCTGGCCGGTGGCGCTTCGGCGCTTCGGCCAGAACGGGATCCGCATCGGAACGCGCGCCCGGTAGTGATCGTAAGTTGGGCCGAACGCGCGACAGGTCGATGGCGTCGAGCCGGACGGCAGCCGCGACGTCGCCCGATGAGCATGCTCCGGCTGTAAGAACGACCACTGACGGCCGAGGATCAGCGGGCCAACCGACCGGACCAGGGTCAACAGAAGCCGGCCGCGGGATAACCCACAATCATGCACAGCCCGAATTTCCTCCCCGGCGAGCAAGTTGGGGGCCCAAGGACCGGATTCCGCGATGACCGGGTCAAAGGCTGAAAGGCTCGCGGCGAGCATATGGCGTCCGCAGCACCGCAAATGACCGGACGAAATGTGCGGCGCAGCGTCTTTCAGCCTTGGGCCAGTAGGCGATGCACATCCTTCACGAACAGCAAGCGTTCCTGAATAGGGGTATCTGCAGCGCAATTATCGGACTGTCGGCGCTGGCTCTTCCGTCCGAGAAGCCAAAGCATACTTGTTGGCGAACGAGAGGAGCACCGAGTTGAACGCCTCGGGATTCATCTCCTGAGGGAAATGGTTCGACGATGGCACGATGATATGGTTGCCGTTGGTCAACTGCGCCGCCAGCTCGCTGGTCGCGTCCAGAGTAGGGCTCCAACCTCCTGATATGACCAAAACAGGGATCTTCGCCGCGGCCACGATTTTGGCCGCCTTGCGCAGACTGTTCGACGAAGCTACCTTCGCCTGCAGCAACGCACAGCCAACCAAAGTGGCCGTCGCTGCATCGCAATCGACGCGAGCGGCACCTGGATTGTCTGGTCCTAGCAGGCTGTGAACCAACAATCGGCCAAACTCGGCTGGCGAAGCGGTCGCGAGAGACGCCTCCGCGAAATTCAAGAAATCCTTCCGAGCTGCCTTGTTCTCCGCAAACACTTTGCTACGCGGCAAGAGCGCGTGAAGCGCGGGCTCGATCAACACCAGCGCCCTTACCCCGCCAGGGCGCCGGGCAGCCGCCAGCAAGGCCTCCGCGCCGCCGAAAGAATGTCCGATGAGAACCACATCGTCCAGCATCTCCGAAATCCAGACCGCGTCGCCCTCCATATCGTCGGGGCCGCGACTAGGGCTTTGTCCGAAGCCCGGTCGCTCCGGCAGGACCAACTGCCACCCCGCATTGGCGACGGGTCGTTGCTCTCGGAACGTCAAAGGCCCCCCACCTACGTTACCCTGAACTCCGCCGTGGATGATCAACATGCGTGAATTAGAATCGCCCCATCGGATCACATTGATCTCGGGTTTCCCGGTCATCGCCGCGGCAGGAATTGCGGCGACCGGGCACTGCCTGGCGAGAGCCTCGCGATGAGGGGCAAGCAGCATGGCGAGCTTGATTCCTCGGAGCGTATCGCTGCGCTTCGACAGAAACAAAATCAGAGTGCCGGCTGCCATCAAAGCGACTAGGCTGATTGCCGCAAGCGTCCAATTGTTCAATGGCAATGCCTTTTCCCTTCAACTAAGCTGCGTTAAAGCGCGTGGCAAAGGCCTCCGCGTCTTCAGGCTTAGCAAAATCATAACACCACAACGGCGCTGTCATCGCGGCGCAGGGAATCCGTGAGCGGCGTCGTCGATAGCACACCGGCGGCGGAAAATATCACCTCACGGTTCGTTACGCCCCGCACGCGCTACGCCTGTCGACCGCGCCGGCGCTTTCGATTTGGGTGTGTCCTCGAAGCCGAAGCGGCTTTGCCAACGGGCGAACAGCGTTTTCCCGCAAATCGGGAAGCGCTCGTTGAGCATGTCACAGCCCAGAATTCGGTCGGCGCGGAAATGGCGGAAGTCGTCGCGGAGCTCGCACCAAGCATTGACGAGCGTCGCTTCGGCGAAATAGGCGATGGCAAAGGGCCAGATCGTACGCCCGGTGCGGGCGCCTTTCTCGTCGCCATAGGTGATGCGCAGTTTGCGTTCGTCGCGGATCGCTGCGCGAATGCCGGCGAGGTCGGCAATGGGCGGCGGCGGCGCGCCGCGGCGCGAGACGAAGAACGGTGGCTCGCTCAGATGCTCCCGCAAAGCCTCGGGCAGCGCAACCGTTACCTTTGACAACACCGTTTCCGCCGCAGCAAGCAATCCATCATCACCGGTGCGGCGGAGCATGCGCATCGCAACCGCGATGGCCTCGATCTCATCCGCCGTAAACATCAAGGGTGGTAGGTCGAAGCCGCGCCGCAGCAGATAGCCGATGCCCGCCGCGCCCTCGATCGGCACGCGGCGTGCCTGGAGTGTCGCAATGTCGCGATAGACCGTCCGCACGGTGACTTCGAGCCGCTCGGCCAAGCCTTCGGCCGTGACCGGTCCTTTGGCGGTGCGGAGCGTCTGGATAATGTCGAATAAGCGATCGGCGCGGCGCATAGCAGCCATCTTGCGGGTGAGTCTACACTCCTGACAAAGCGCTGTCAGGAGGGGTGTTCTAGCTTCGGAAAAAAAGGAACGAGGAACCCTCCGCATGAGAGATATGGCTCAGGTCGGCCCTGTGCCCCGGCCGACGGCCGGCCACGGCGGCCCCAAGGCCGTGGTGCTTTTCACGCTCTGCCTGGGTGTGTTGATCGCTCAAGTCGACACCTCTGTCGTCAATCTCGCGATAAAGTCGATTGGCAGCTCGTTCGTTGCCTCGGTCACGGCGCTGCAATGGGTGCTCGACGCCTATAACCTCACCTATGCGACGCTGCTTCTGACCGGCGGCCTGATCGCCGATCTCTATGGCCGGCGTCTCGCCTTCCAGCTTGGCGCGGCCATGCTTACCTGCGCGTCGCTCGGCTGTGCCTTCGCGCCATCGGTCGGCTTCCTTATCGCCTGGCGCGTCGCCGCTGGTGTCGGTGCAGCGCTGCTATTGCCTGCATCGCTCTCGATTGTACGCGTCGTCTGGACTGATCAAGCGGAGCGAGGCCGCGCGCTTGGCGTCTGGGCGAGCTGCAACGGGCTTGCCTTCGTCATCGGGCCGACGCTAGGCGGGTTTTGCATCGCGTGGTTTGGCTGGCCGAGCGTCTTTCTCCTCGTCGTACCTCTCGCGCTCGCGGCCTTTGTGCTTGCGCTGATCGCGCTGCCGGAATCCTTGGATCCGGCCGACCGTTACGAGGACTTTCCGGGGCAGATCCTGGGCGCCATCGCTCTTGGGGGGCTCGTCTATGCCGGCATTGTCGGCCATTACGCCGGTGGCTCATCGATCATAGCACTCGTTCTGTCGGTCGTTGCCTGGCCGTTGTTTTTGCTGGTCGAGCGTCGCGCCCGGACGGCGGCACTGGTGCCGCTCGACTTGTTCCGCGAGCGACGCTTCTGCGGCGCGATCACCGCCACTGCGTCGATGACCTTCGGCATTTATGGCGTGATCTTCCTCGTGCCGTTGGTCTGGCAATCGACAGGCTTCCTGACGCCGCAGATGGCCGGCCTCGCGCTGACGCCGTCCGCGCTGTTTTTCTTCCTGATCGCGCCGCGATCGGGCCACATGGCGCAGCGCATCGGCGTGCGCGTCATGACCGCGGGCGGCACAGCTTTGATCGCCTGCGGCCTTCTGGTGCTCGCGGCCAGTCACGCCGGCCGGCCGCTCATCGTCGCCCAGATTGGCTTCATCCTCGCCGGGATCGGCATGGGACTGAATACCGGTCCTCTAATGTCGGTTGCAGTTGACGCCGTAAGCGCGGCGCGCTCTGGCACGGCTTCGGCCTTGATCAATGTCGCGCGCATGGCCGGCGCCACGCTTGGCGTCGCTTTCCTCGGCACGGCCTTTGCGCGGTGGCACGGCGGCGCGGAAGGGTTACGTGTCGCGATGTTGGCCGGTGCTGCAATGCAGTTTTGCGGCGCGCTCGCTGCGTGGCTCACGATTCGCTAGCAGTCAACAACGCCGCGGTACCGGTCCGGCGTCCAAGAGGCAGCCTTCGGCCGGATGTGAGCCTGGTACGACGGCTACCATCGCCAAAAAATTTTCGGTGCCCCATGTCACACAAGCCGACTATCTCGTCATGTCCTCAGGGAATGACCCCTGCCGAAGGAGACGATCATGACACCGCGTCTCAACACGTTTGCCGCTGGAGCGGCTGGGAGGAGAAGACCTCATGACTGTGAACGTTGTCTACACCGCAAGCGCCATTGCGGTCGGCGGCCGCGACGGCAATACGGGGACGACCGACGGCGGGTTCGAGGTCAAACTCGCCCGTCCGAAGGAACTCGGAGGCAAGGGTGACGGCAATAATCCCGAGCAACTTTTCGCTTCCGGCTACGCAGCCTGCTTTCTTAACTCCATGCAGTTGTTGGCCTCGCAAGGCGAGGCCACGGTCCCGGCGAATGCCGAGGTGATGGCCACTGTCGGGTTCGGGCCGCGCTCTGAAGGCGGCCTTGGTCTTGAGATCGCCCTCGACATCACGCTGCCCGGGGTCGCCCGGAGGGAGGCGGAAGCGCTGATCAAGAAGGCGCATCAGATCTGCGCCTATTCCAACGCCACCCGCAACAACGTCGCAATCAAGCTCGGCCTGATCGAGTCGTGATTGCAAGGCGCCCGTCCGCAGGAACTCCGAGGGCAGCGATGTCTAGCGAGAACGCCGCTGCCACCATCGATCCCCTGCTCGAAATTGATCCGCATCGCGCTACCGGATGCTGGGATCGGTCGCCGACGCGGAAGATATCGTCCAGGAGGCGTTCCGGGCCAGCGGCCCCGGCAGCGGCGGCAGAAGGAAAGAACGTCACATTCGCCGCCTTGGCCGGGCGAACGGAATACACAGGAAACAACGAAGCTCGCTTTCGTACACGCTCGTCGGCGTCTGCATGCCGATGCAGGACGTCGGGGGATAGACCCCGGCATTGCGATAGCCGATTTTGTCTTTGCCCAACCAAAGCTGAAGGAGGTCGCCAATTACGGCGGCCTCCGCCGTCCTCGCCACTCTCAACCTTCTGGCCTTCGCCAGACGGTTGCTGATCTCACGTACGATCTTTGGTACCAAGCCGTCAGTAAAATGGGTGCCCGCAGCCGCTTCTTCGCGATCAATCACCGTTTTCGTCGTGTTCCGATCGTGGACCGACCTCCTTACAACCATGGCCTTCGCGAGGAGGCTACCTCAGCCCCCCTAAAACACGCTTCCACGCGCGCCCTCTTCACCACGATTGTGGCGGGAACGCCGAGGGACGCTGATCATCGGTTGCCCGCTCTTCCTCGTTTATTCCTGCCGTTGGGGCGATGACTTCGAGCCAGCGCCGACTTTAGACTATTGCGCCGCCTCGAGCCGTGATCGTGCCTCGTCGGTCGGCCTCGCACGGCGCTTGTCTCGGTGCTCGCCTGCGTCCGACCCGGTTGGCCGAATCCTGCCCGAAACGAAACGGTCGAGAACGTCAAATGTCAAAATGAGAACTGCTGGTCTCCGAAATAGGTAACTCCTGACTAAGCAGAGGCTGATATTGTCGGATGTTGCCAGCGCTACCGTGGCGTTGCCAGCTTTCGAGCAACGCGTCGCGAGCACGAATACCGACGAGGACGCCCGCCAAGGGCCCAGTGAGTAGGAGATGCGCATCCTCGCGCCTTTCACATCTTGATATAGACCTTAAGAAAAGCGCTCAATTGCTCGCCTACGACTGCGCCCGCGGCATTGGCTTCCACATAGTACCGCTGATTGGTGAAGTTTTTCACATTCAGCGAAATTCCCCAATTGTCTGCTTCGTAACCGAAAAGAGCATTTCCGATCACGAACGCAGGTATCGAGTTTACGTTCGTGGTGTCGCTGTAGTTCTTGTCCCGGTAATTGAGGCCCGCGCCGACAATGAATCCGGGCACGCCTGCGATAGAAAACTTGTAGGTCGTCCACAGGTTGGCCATGTAGAGCGGGACGCTCTGGGGATGATTGCCCACCGTGGTCGGCGCGTCAGGACTGTCCGTGATCACTGCGTGCTGGGCTGTAAAATTGGTCAGGATTCGCCACTGATCCGTCAGCTTGTAATCGAGGGAGGCCTCGTATCCCGTCGTCCTCTGACCATCGTACACCACGGTTTCGGTCCCGTCGGCCAGCGTAAAGGGGGTGGCGACGTTTTCGCGTTTAACGTCGAAGGCCGCAGTGTTCAGGACGAACCTGTCGTTGAGGAGAGAGAACCTGATTCCTGCCTCATATTGCAATGCGGATTCCGGCGCGCCGATTCCAGTCTGGACGTTTTCAGAGTTGAAGTTGGAAAGATAGCTCCGTGACGCGCCGGCATACGGCGAAACACCGGGAAAAAGCTTGTACAGCGCGCCGACGTTCCAGCTCACCGGCGTGTTATTTTGCTCCTGCGTAACGCCCGCCATGAGAGGTACGCCGTCATTGTTGAAGGTCCCCCCGGGCACGTTGATCAGCGGCGTCAGCGCCGCATTCCACCAGTCCTGCCGGACGCCGGTGCGAACCTTGAGCCTGTCCGTCACGTCGACCTGGTCGGTGGCATAGAGGCTGTAATAATCCGCGGCCAGATGATCGTCGTCACATGAAAACGATTCGCCGGCAGTCTGCCCGGGCGCCAAAGTCTGCCCCGTGTATGCAACCTGTCCAGGTCCGGGTACAGTCCCGGCCTTGACAACCGGTTTACCGCACAGGAAGGGCGTGTCCGCCGATAGCTCCGGGGGGACCGGCGCAAAGCCGTTTTGGATATTGGCAAGGGGCGCCGTCGTGCGCTGCGTATCGATGATCTCGTGGATGTATTCGAAGCCGGTGAGCAGCGTATGGGTCGCGGGGCCGGTGGCGAACTTCCACACCGGCTCGAACTGATAGTCGAGGGTGTTGTCGCGATCGTGCTGATTACGAATCTGTATGTTGACGACCTGGCCGTACGTAGGTGAAGCCGGGTTCGTGTCAATCTTAGTGCTCGAGCTGTCGCCGGTTCGCAGGAGGCCGAGGTCCCTGTACAGGTAGGACAACCGGTTGTTGACGGTCAGCATGTCGTTGATCCACCATGTGTCTGTAGCCGTCGGGCGAAGGTAATTCTGGTCGACGTGGGAGCCCGGCCACGAGTACTTGGTGTCGATCGGGACGCTCTTGAGGGGGGAGCCGTTGTAGTAGATGATGCCGTAGGAATCCGGCGTCTGGTTCAGCTGGCGGGCGTCGAGGCTGAATTCGAGCCTGTGATTGTTTACGTTCCAGACGACATCCGGCCTCATTTCGTAATCGGAAGCCTTGAGATCGCGAAACCCGTCCGTGTTGGAGGCCGTTCCGTCGATGCGGTAGTTCAGGCCCGGAATGGACGTGGGGCCGGTCACATAGCCGGTGCTGTTGATGGTCCCGAACGAGCCCGCCTGAACGCTCGCGCCGTAATGAAAATCCGACGACGGGGTGTAATGGACAATGTCGATCGTGCCGCCCGGCGGTCCGCTGCCAAACAGCGCCGAACCCGGCCCCTCCAGAATTTCGACCTGCTTCACGCCATTGAGCATGTGGGAAAAGCCACCGAGCTGGTCGCCGTCGCGGAAACCGTCATTGTAGAACTGGGCGTTCAAGCCGCGGATCAGGAAGAGGTCGAGGTAGTGCCCGTCTTGGCCGCCCTCGACAATGCCGCTCGCATTCGTAATTGCGTCGAGGACCGAGTTGCCGCCCTGCTGATTGATAACATCGCGGTTAATGATCTGAACGCTTGAGGGCAAGTCTTCCAGCTTCGTCCCGGTCTTGCCGAGCGACGGCGTCTGCTGAAGCGGCGGGACCGTGCTCCCGGCGGTATTGCCGACGCCAAGATCGGGGGGCGGTTGTACCGCGGGCGGAGCCGTCGGCGCCGCGACAGCGGGCGCGTTCGGCGGTCTTGTCGAGTTCTGTCGGGGTGCTCGCTTCGGCGTCTGCACGTTGATTTGCGGGAGCGGCTTGCGACCCGGAGGCACTGCGGCAGGCGGCGGCTCCGAGGCTGTCTGCTGCGACGGCGTGGCGCCGGGAGGCGCCGCCGGTGGACCCGCGTTCTGTGCCGATGCGGTGCCCACTGCTGTGACAATCACACATACGGAGATACCGAGGCTCAACTCGCTTCGAAATGACCTGAACACGTACGCCCCCCCAGAGCTTTACCCGCACGACCGAGGTCGCGATCCTGCATGAAATCGGCGAGTCTAGCTCCCTTCTGTCCGGCTACCGTTCCTATCACCAGGGTCGGTCGAGGACTCTCACCTCCGAGTCATCGGTCGGCACCGCCCCGACCAAATCGCGCAGTCACGGCGCTCGCGCTATGCGTGGAGCACCACAAAAAGCCCTCTCCACAGTTCGGGGAGAGGGCTCCTGCACAATCGAAGCGCGACTGGTCTCAGTCGTCCAAATCGGTCTTCGGCATTCCCAGGCGAGATGCAAAAGCGGATGGCCAGAGCACCTTCTTCTCGCCCGGATAGGGCCGCTTGAAGTTGGTCGCCTCATACCAATCCAGATGGCTGTGTGTCTCCACGTCAACGGAGTCAGGCTTTTGCAGCTTTCCGGCGAACATCTGCTGCTTCATCTTCTTCCAGGCTCGCGCCAGCTTGGTGAGCGGCTCTTTGGCCGCTGAAGTCGGCACACCTTGGTCCAAAGCGATGTTGTCATGCTGCTTCGTCTTCTTGCCAGCCCGCGCCAGCTTGGTGAGCGGCTGTTTGGCCGCTGAAGTCGGCACGCCTTGGTTCAGAGGGATGATGTTCGGTACGTGCGTCCACGGCGCGAAGTTCGCATCGGGCGGCGTTCCAGTGACGAAGGCGGTCCGCATGGGCGAGGCTGGCGACGGAAAGCGCTGCTCCAATTCTTCCGACCATGAACCTCCACCAATGACAGTTTCGTGACGGCATCTCTGTAGCCGGTGCCGGTGCGCCAGACGGGGTTTCGGGGCTTCGCCGATGTGGTGTTCGGGCCGTTCAAAGGACCGGGGCCACCTCACCGTTCCTTTTGCTGCTGCTCAAGTAGCTGGATCGTCCGATGGGATTCAAGATGGTGCGGCGCTGGCCTCCGGCCAACGCCGCCAATGGACGTCCCGAGTGTCGGGACATTCTTTGAAGAGAGATTTCCGGTGACAGAAATTCGCATCGGATTGTCCAAGAACGTAGCCCTGAAGGGTGATGTGCCTAGCAGCGTGGCGTCCCCGGCGTTTGCGGGTTGCGGAAAGCCAAAGCATCGCCAGACTTCGGTTGCAGCCATGATGAAACGCTTCCCGACCAGCATTCTGGCTCTAGCCCTTAAGCTCAAACGCATACGCAGACGCCTCAGCGCACGATGGCGACCTACAGCAACTGGACTGTCACTTGCGCGATCGCACCGCACGCTCGGAAGTCCTCCAAACGCTGGCGAAGAAACTAAACGCACCGGCCACATACTTTGACCCGCCTGCAAGCGGCTCTGTCCATCAAGCGGCTAGCTAGTCAGCCCGACGATCCTGAACGACTCAATCTTATGGTGCGCAACCTAGACGCGGAGGGCCTGGCTGAAATGCTCCTTCCTCCGTTTGGACCGGAACACATTAACTGGCGACTCAACGTTCATGCGGTTGATGACGAAACAATCCAGTTCCTCGAGCAGCTTGAGGACGCCATCAATGACCTTCACACTCACGGTTCTCCATTCGGCTCCGACCGAATCCCCGAGACATGAGTTGGAGCGGATAAAAAAGGACCAGTAACATTGCAAGCCTTCTTGCGGAGTTAGCCAAGCGCCATGTCGCCATCGTCGGCGCCACATATCTGGTTTGGAAAACCGACCCGGTAGAAATGGGCGAAGTCTCCCAAGCGTCCGACTATCTTTCGACTAGGCAGGCCGTGCTTTCCGTCGAAATATATCCAGCACAAGCGCGACGCGAAAAGGTGTGGCAGGGAAAGCTACCCCCAAAATTCTGTCCACCCGACACTGCCATCTGGGTGAACGGCCACATCAGCCCATTGCATTCGACGAGGATGACGATGCCCCATTTTTGACCTAGCGTGCTGCGTCAACACGCCTTCGAAAGGTGAACATCACCGAACCGTCAACGAAGGGAGGACCATGAACCAACTCGTGCAACTGTGCCGGGGCCGCGTGAGCTGACTGGATGGGTGCCCAAATCAGAAAGCAAACGGTGGCTGAACGATGTGGTGGAGTCCCACCATCTCAAGCATCTGACTGGCCCCGATGCGGAGATGTGCTGCCGCTACCCCGACGCCATCAACAATGAGCAGGCCAAAGAAGGCTCGATGGCGGCAAACGACTTCATGGCGGCGCAGATGCGATCTGGCCAGGAAGGAGAACGAGTCGCTGGTGAAGGACGCAAAGCTTGCCGACATCCTCTTTCGCTCGGGGTCGTGCTGCGCCGCCACAGTCAGTCCCGCCGGAAGCGGGCTGCGCCATCGTCCAAGTCAGCGAAGGCGCCGATCCCGTCGAGAACGGGCACGCGGCTAGCAACCGCGAGGGGGGGAGTGCCGCGAGCTTCAAGATGAAGCAAAGCCGACCGCGGCGCTCGCCTCATCGCAAATCCACAATCGACGACGCCAAGAGAGACGCGATCGCGCGGGAAGTCATCGACCACGGCAAGACCTGCGACTAGCTTCACGCCGAGTACGGCGTTAGCTCGACAATTGTCAGAGGTGCAATTGCTCGCGAGCTTGGGCGCCGCGAGCCGCAGGTCTATGCCTCGACGCTTTCGATGACGGCGCGGGCAAAAGCTGGAGGCGGCCATCAACCGGGAGAAGCGCCGGCTGCAGGCCGAGTTTCACCAAGCCGTGCAGGCCAAGCTCAAGCAGGCGATCGACGAGAAGGTGCTGCCGCAGTACCTCAAAGAGATGGCCGAAGCGCGAGAGATCATCAAGTCCCGCAAGGGCCTCGTGAGCCGGGAGACGTACCGCCTTATACTGTCCTGCCTGCATCCCGATCGGGTGAAGATTCCAAGCTCAAAGAACGCGACACCACGGCGTTCCATGCCTTCAGCAGCCTTGAGTTGGTGCTGTGCAACGAGAAAGAGCCACTCACCACTGCCTCGAAGATGCCCCGGACCTACGAGGAGATGATGCGGTCCGTGCTGAAACAATGGCACGCCGCCGCGAGTCATCTAATGGAATGCAGCAGAGTTCCTATGGTTTCGGCAGACGGATTCAGACGGAGCCTTGACGCCAGCCGCCCTGACCCGCCGTAACAGCAAAGGCTGCACGGCGGCCCGAAGCCCATTGGCAGTTTTCCGGACATTAGCAGCGAAGTTAATCTTCAGAACGCCCGACTGAAGATGGTTGTGTGCTATAATTTAACAACCGGAAAATTGAAAGGGAGGCAGCTATGCGTCAATTTATGGTCATGGCTCTGGCGGCGTTTGGAGCCATGGGGGCTACAGCACAAGCCGAGGGCCAGACCCCGAGTCCACAAGATCTCGGCAACGATTTCACGCACCCTGGGCCTGTTGGGCAATTCAGCCAACTGCCCGGCACATGCACTGGGTTGAAATCGGTATGCATCAACGGTCGCATGCGCAGTTATTATGGACGCAGGGTCTATTTCGGGACGGTTTATCAGCGTTCGGGACCGCGTGCCGAGAAATATTGCAACTTCTACTGGGAACAATGCATGAAGACGGGATGGTGGGAGGACTATCTTATACACCGCCAAGCCGAACGCCGTTAATGGATTTTATGCGGCGACGATTGAGCCTGAGGTAACGCGGAGGTAACTGCGTTGATGCGCCGTATCTGCAAACCGTGCATGCGAAACATCAAAATCTGAGGTGGCCAAAATGGCAGAGCAGGACGATGTCACAATATGTGGGATTCTGTTCCGAACCATTCAAGGACGGGGAAGTAGCAGTCCAAGCCGCCCGATGGAGTGGCTTGGTCAGGGCGGGTGACCTGCTCATGGCGCCCCATGTTCGCGAAAAATTTTGGGCGCACCCGGTGTGTCTTTTTTCCCTCGCTAGGGAAGCAGAGGGGCCTGCATCTACCGTAGTGGCCGTGCCGCCAGAGCCTCCCCGATGAAGGGGACGAGGCGTTGTCCGAGAAACGTAAACCGAAATAGCACCGGATGGCCCACGGGCCTTGACGCAGGCCCGCTTCGCCCTTAGCTCTTGGCCTTGGAGCCATTGTGCTCCTTTGAAGTAAAACTCTCGGCCAGCCCAAAAGATTGGCCCTTTTTCTGTCCCAGGGGGAAGGCAATGGCTCAAAAGGGTTTCCACATTGGAGGGTTCGAGACCAATCACCCGATCAAGCCGCATAAGCAGGCTGAACTCAATGAGAAGGAGAAGCAGAGGCAGGCAGCGAAGCGTCAGGAGTTGGTGAAGAAACTCAAGGCCAACGCCGCGAGCGCAAAGACTGAGCGCGCGGGGACTTCACCGATGGCTGGGGTCGCAGGTTCCCTGTTCGATCCCATGCATACCATGGACGATTGACATCTAGTTTCTGATCGCTCAGGTGCATAAGCTGGACGATGAAATCTAGCTTCGTCGAGATCAGCTCTACATAGTCACTATTGATCCACGAGTTTGTGCCATTACTTGTGGGATTGCATTAGCCCACAACCCCAAAGCAATCGCAGCCAACATCCACCTTCGTAGTTTTATCCACGTTTCATGTCCTACTTTCCACGTAGTTTCAGTTGGATCTCATCCCCTTAGTTTGACTTTTGTGAAAGGGAGAAGTGAATTCCAAACTCACACATATTGCGCCTGGAGGCATTCCGCCCAGCCTCGCTTACGGAGGCGTTCACGGCGGCCAATCTGGTGCTATGGAAGCACGAGCCAGGCCTCTAGAACATCTTCTGCGCTGGGGGGCGTTTCAGGTTGAGGATTTCCATCACGAACTGCGGCTTGACGGGCCCGGCAATCTGGCTGAAAATTTTTTAGCGTTGTAATCCACGAGCACGCTCTCCGACACCGGTCCATCGCCCAAAGTTGTCGTGCCTTCACAGGCCGGCGTGACTTTGCCGGTGTCGGCATCCTGTGCTGGCATGGCTAGCATTGCCGCAACGGCGGCCGTGAAGATACGCATACGCATGTTACTGTTTCCCCTCTAGAACTTGCCGCAACTCTGCCGTCCCGGGCGTGACTGGCAAGTAAATACCTCCTCCAAATTGGCAAGCCGGCTGACTGCGGCGGGGTAGGCCGCTACAGAACCATAGAATGTTCATTTGCACAGAGGCCGATGAACAAACATTCATGCTGCTTTGCAGCATCCGAGTGTTAGTCTTCGGGACGTGCGCGGCTCAACCTCGCGGCCGCGCGCCGGTCCCGGCTCTTCGGCGCCTCCCCATCCCCCATAAGTGCTGAGGGTCGGGGCCGTCATCCGTCCTCCGGCGCGCCTATTATCCGACCGCGCCACGCCTCAGGGTCAATTCCACGGTATTACTGATGCTATGCGAAGCACGGGGAAAGCTGCCATCACGCGCAAAACCCCGCTGACAGTCGCCAGACTAAGCACTAAGCTTCCACTCCGGCACCGCGAATGGAACAAGCATCCTGCGTTGAGATTGGCTGGGTGCCGAAGGTGAGCGGCAGGCCCAAACTTTTTTGCACATCGCGATCAGTCCCGAACGGCTTTTTCGTAACGAGGCCGAATTCCCGCGCGATAAAGGCGTCGACCTGGCGCGTCGAGCGCGGCATCGTCGCGCCAACAAAGGCTTTCAAAGCGTCTTGCTGCGGCGATCAAAAAGCTCGCGCTGCCGCCCATGTCGAAGCTGGTCGGGCCCTCGATCCCACGCTGTTCGAACAGCTTGTGCCGATTGCGGATCGTATCGTTGTTCAGCAACAACGCATCGGCACTTCCTGACAGCTCCAGCCGTCATCGAGAAGCACTAGGGCATTGGCGCGGCGCGTCAAACGAACGCCGCCGAACCATCTCGCGCCAGCTGCATTGAGAAAGCCACCCCGAATCATGCTCCCATCGGAATCCACCAAGACCCGAAAGGCAGGAAATTTTCCCGAGAATTCAATGAGTCAGGTATACACGGGACGATTCTGAGCTGAGGAGGCGATAGAATTTTCTGGCCTTGAAGAACCATAAGATAGCTCTCGTTGCTTCTTTCCGACGAGAAAGCAATGGCCCCGTGTCCCATAGCTAATAATAAGCCGGAATCGGGGTCCGACAGCTATCCGAAAAAAGTGGCCCCCAACCGCGGTAGTAGGGCTCGGGAAGGTCAGGGGCCACGCTCTCAAGATTGGAGGATGAGAGCAGCCGTAATCAGACTGTCACTGCCCTCAAGTAAGCAAGATAAATTGTCATAGCCTCTTTATACATCTATTCTTTTGACATTTAATTGAACCGCTGGAAGTAAATCACCTTTGCGTGGCAACGAAGATTAGACAAATCTTGAGTTTCCGATCGGAGATAAAGAAGGGAGGTGGGCCGATCGGCAGGGAGGAAGCAAGTGAGTGTAGAACATTTCCGGCGGCGTGCCGATGAATGCCGCCGCCTTGCCGCTGATGCGGGCAATGCCAGCGATAAGGCATTTTGGTTGGGGCTCGTAGCGCGTTGGGAGGCGCTTGAGATTCAAAAAGCCCGGCAACCCATCCGAGAGAAGTCCCCGCGCAGGCGACAATCTGTACTGGCCTCGGCCGATTGATCCCGCGTCGCGTAGCGGCCCAACCTTCGCGAGCTCGCCCCGTTCGGTTGGGCCGCCAGAGCTTGGTCGCCAGAGGACCAAGCTCGCTTGGATGATTGGTATGCCTGGTTTTCTCTGGGTTGCTGCAAGTCAACTAGTAAAAGAAAAAGACCCGATCGGCGAACACTAGACGAGGACGCCGATCGGGGCGAAGTGCCATGTTCACCGCCTGGTTCGTGCCAAACTCGGTCACCTTATGCGACCGGCAGTGTTGGCGCATTGACCCGCATCAAGTGTGCATCACCGCGCCATCAACCGCGGTTCGGCTGGTATCGATCTTGGGCCCTATCGGGTGTAAGGACCTTTTCGACTCTTCGTCGAATCGCTTCAGCGCGGCTGGGTTGCACAAGTCTTTCCGCCGTCGGCGTCGGTGCGCCGTCCGCGCCGTTCGACGATCGAGGAGCTCGATTTCGTCCGCGGTGCCGTGGCAGGGAATTTAGAGCAGAATTGAGCGAGAAATCCCAAGAGTCATTGAAGCACGACTACGAATCCGCTTGCGTTGATAGCAGCATGATCGTGTTTATCAGAGACAACATTCAACGGAGATTGGTCTCATATATTATGAGTGCGGACGGCGTTCCTCGGCCCCCCGATGAGGTGATCGAATAAGCCGCGACTTCTGGTAAGGGTCACGAACGGCCGTGCCGATAACATGAGCGGCACGTCCGAAGTACCCCAGCTAGCCGCCCCACTTTGTGCAACGCCCAAGTCGGGAGAGATGGAGCAGCAAGCGACATTTTGACTGGGTCGCGACACAGCCCGCAACTGCACTTGTCTCACTGCGCGTCGTATGACTAGCATGGACCATCGACGGAGCCGCGGACTCACGGTGGCCCTAACCATTCGTGAATGCGCAGGACTTTGCGACATTGCCCCATTTATCGGTATCATCTGCAATATGCAGTTCCAATCAGGTCGAATTTGCCTCCGCTTTTGCATCTTGCCGCCGCAGGGCAAAGCAGCTGTTGCCGAGGTAAAGCGCTGCGCCGGTTGCAAGCGCGACTGCCGCCCCCAGGAATTGCACGCGGTTGGCGCCGGCAATCATCAGCAAAGAGATTGCGATTGCCAGTATCGGGACAGTCGGTCCGAGCGGAATGATGAATGTCGCCGGAAGGACAGGCGTACCAGAAGCGGGCTGGCGCAACCGAAGTGTCGCCGCGCAGACGGAGAGATAGATGACAAGACGCCCGAGTGCGCTCGCGATCGCCAGCACCGTGAACGATCCCGACAGGGCAAAAGCCAAGGTCACGAGTGCGGTGAGGATGATAGCATTGGAGGGTGTGCGATAGCGCGAATGGATTCTGGCAAATACGCGCGGAATGTCGCCGCTTTCGGCGAGCGCGAAGAGCATCCGCGACCCGGCCAGGGACGCGCCCATATTATTGCCAGTCATGGAGATCACCGCGCCCGCGCTCATCATTAAGGCGCCAGTAGCTCCCATGAATCGGAAAGAAGCATCAGCGAGCGGGGTCGCCGATCGCGACAGATCAGGCAGCGTTCCCATCGCGACGATCTGAGCAAGCATCATGAGCGCTGTGACGGCGATGATCGTCATCGGAAAGGCGACTGGCAAGTGTCGACGCGGATCGGCTGCCTCGCCGGTCGGTACGGCGATCACGTGGTAGCCACCGAAGGCAAACACCAACAGGAGCCCTCCAGTGGAGGCTCCGCCCAGCGTCACCCCACCTGACGGCAGGAGGCGGCCCGGTTCAATGAACCAGACACCTACCAGGATAAAGATGGCGAGTGGCGTGAGCTTGGAAATCGTGAATAGATTGATCGCGATTGCGGTCTGGCGAATGCCGCGCAGATTGAGCCAGGCCAGAGCCAAAGTAATCGCCGTTATGACGGCGGCGCGCCCCGCACCGGCGGTCATGCCAGGCCAGTAGAAGCCGAGCGCGAGCGCAATGGCGTTGACCACCGTCGCCTGTCCAACCATGGTCGTTAGCCACTGCATCCAGCCGACCTCGAACGCGATGAAGGGGCCGAAGGCGGCACGAGCATAGAGATGAGCGCCGCCCGTTCCTT
>JASHRR010000304.1 GCA_030037185.1 Xanthobacteraceae bacterium
AGCGCAAATGCGTCCTTAAGCTCAGCGGCCGAGGGCGCCCGCGCTGGTGCCTCCCGGGCTTCGACGCTGAGAAAGGCCGGAAGCGCCAAGAGCTTGTCACGCCACGGCTCGCCGGCTTGCCGCGACACCGCCCGGCCGCTCCTTGGTGACACGAAGACAAGTTCGGCCGTCTTGCCGGTGGCCGCGCAACGATCGAGGTCGAGGCCAAAACCGAGCTCTGCCAGCAGCTCAAGTTCGAACCGGGCGACCAGCGCGGCGGCGAGCGACGGATCGCCGAGATGCCCAATCGCGTGGTCGAGGAGATCGAACACCAAAGGGTGCGGATCGCGCTCGGGCAGCACCCGGCACAGCGCCGCGAGATGATGGAGGCCATAAAGGGCGTGCGCCATCGACAAGTAAGAGGCTGCGCGCAGATCGAGGCCCTCGACGACATAATAGCCGAGATGTTCGTCAAGCCGCGCCCGCCACATGGCACTCACCAGATTGCCGACCTGTAACACCGGTTTGTGACGCGTCCCGGAGCCGCCGCGCACAAGGCCGAGATGACGCCCATGTTCCCGCGTCATCAACTCAACGACGGCGCTCGTCTCGCCGTGACGGCGGGCGCCCAGCACGACACCGATATCGGCCCATTGCACGCTTGGATCCTCACGTTCGCAACGCGACCTCGCCGGCGTGAAGCCAAACGGGTGTGGCCTGAGCTGGCCATCGGGCCCGCGCGCCGGGTCCGGCCTTCGGGCGGACCGACGGCAAGCGCAGGCCGTCGCTATCCAGCCACGAACCCCATCAATCCCGCGGGAACTCCAATCCCATCTCGCGGTAGCGCGCAGGATCGTCGGCCCAACCTTCGCGCACCTTCACGAACAAGAACAGATGCACGGGCTTCTCGATCAGCCTCGCAATTTCCCGGCGCGCCTCGGCCCCGATCGCCTTGATGGCTTGGCCGCCCTTCCCGAGCACGATTTTTCGCTGGCTTTCGCGCTCGACGAAGATGGTCTGCTCGATACGCACCGAACCGTCGCGCAGCTCCTCCCACGCGTCGGTCTCGACAGTGGAGCGGTAGGGTAACTCCTGGTGGAGCCGCAGGTAGATGTTTTCCCGCGTTATTTCCGCCGCCAGCGCCCGCACCGGGGCATCGGAAATCTGGTCCGCGGGATAGTGCCAGGGACCGGCCGGCGCATGGGCAGCAAGCCAGCGCTTGACCCCTTCGACGCCGTCGCCGCTTTGCGCCGACACCATGAAAGTCGCGGCGAACGCGAGGCGTTCGCTTGCTTCGCGGGCGAGACCCAGCAGGCTTGGTTTCGGCACGAGGTCGACCTTGTTGATCACGAGGATCTTCGTTGCCGCGACATCCGCAAGCTTTGCCCCGATCGCCGTGGTTTCCTGATCGAGCCCGCGCTTGGCATCGACGACGAGTGCGACACTGTCGGCGTCGTGGGCACCGCTCCAGGCGACCGCCACCATCGCACGGTCAAGCCGCCGGCGCGGCGCAAAGATGCCGGGCGTGTCGACGAAAATCAGTTGGGCACTGCCTTCAATCGCGATACCGCGGATGATCGACCGGGTCGTCTGCACCTTGGGCGTAACGATCGTGACCTTGCTGCCGACCATCGCGTTGACGAGGGTCGACTTACCCACATTGGGAGCCCCGATGATGGCGACGAAGCTGCAACGCTCCGCCTCCCTGTCCCCCCCCGCTCGCCCGGGAGGGCGGGGAGGGCTGCCTCGTTGGAGGTCTCGTCCATTTAGCCAGCTGCTTCTGCTCGAAGGCCTTCCTGGACGCCCTCCTGGACGCCCTCGCGCGTCAGCATTGCGGCGGCGGCGGCCTGCTCGGCGGCGCGTTTCGAGCGCCCCACGCCCTCAGCCGGCAGGAATTCGGCGAGGTCCACCGCGACTAGAAATTCCGGGTCGTGGTGCGGACCGGTGCGGGCGATCTCCCGATACGAAGGGGTCGGCAATCCCTGTGCCTGCGCCCATTCCTGCAGCACCGTCTTGGGATCGCGCAACGGGCGCGCCGGCGTGCGCAGGCGTTCCCCCCACAGTTGCTCGACGACGGCGGCAGCGGCGGCGTAGCCGCCATCGAGGAACACCGCTCCGATCAGGGCTTCGCAGACGTCAGCCAAGATGGCAATGCGCTGCCGGCCGCCCGCATTGGCCTCGGAAGCGCCAAGCCTGATTGCCATACCGAGATCGATATTGCGCGCCACCTCGGCACAGGCCTCCTTGCGGACGAGGTCGGCCAGTCGGCGCGACAGCTCGCCTTCGTCGGCCTTCGGGAACGCGCGAAATAACATATCGGAGACGACCAGACCGAGAACGTGATCGCCGAGAAATTCAAGGCGCTGATAGCTTGCCGACCGGCTCTTGCCGCTTAATGCCGAAATATGGGTCAGCGCGCTCTCGAGCACCGACTTGTCGGCAAACTCGTAGCCGATCCGTATCTCAAGTTCGCGCCTGCAGGTCGCCGTTCTCCGGCTCATCTGACGATCGTGAAGAGCCTGCTCCAGCGCACCGACCATGGCCAACTCCAGATGTGCCAGGCAGGCTCGCCGTCGCCGATGGAGAAGAAAATGATCTGTGCCTTGCCGATGAGATTCTCGAACGGCACGTAGCCGACGGCTGCCAACACACGGCTGTCGGTGGAATTATCGCGATTGTCTCCCATCATGAAGTAATGGCCGGGAGGAACCACATATTCCTGGGTGTTGTCCAAGAACCCATTGTCCTGAAGATCGAGCGTCTCGTAGCTCACCCCATTGGGCAGGGTTTCCCGCCAGCGGCGAACCCGCTCCGCGCCGCCATTTTCGTCATCGATGAAGTCAGACACGCGCTCGCGCTTGACCGGATTGCCGTTGATGTGGAGCAGCCCGTCGACCATCTTGATGCGGTCGCCGGGTAAGCCGATCACGCGCTTGATGTAGTCGGTCGTATCATCCTTCGGCAGGCGGAACACGACCACGTCGCCGCGCTCCGGCATCGAGCCGAAAATGCGGCCGGGAAACAGCGGCGGCGACAATGGCAGCGAATAGTGGCTATAGCCGTAGCTGTATTTCGATACGAACAGGTAATCCCCGATCAGAAGGGTCGCCTTCATGGACCCGGACGGGATATTGAACGGCTGGAATAGCAGCGTGCGGATCACGAGGGCGATCAGCAGGGCGTGAAATACGACCCGGAGGCCTTCCACAAGCCCGCCTTCCTTGCGCTTTCCTTCGGTGGATATGCTCATCGACCTCTCGTCTTTTGAAATTTCGACCGGTTTATCGACCGCTTTGCCGGCGACCTTCTGCGCGCGCCTTTGATCCTGTGCGCTCATTGCGAATCGCCTCCGCCGCGTCACGCGCGCCCACCGGCTCACAGAGCCAAAATTGCCCACATTTCAGTAGGCTAGATATGCCAATCCGACGCCTACCTGATCCCTACGCCGATAATTCCCTTGTCCTTTTAACCGCTTGCGGCCCCCCGCGCAATCAACTCGAAAGGCCCCCCCTCGACGCTCAGCCATTCCGCAATTGCACAGCCGAAATCACCACAAACGCCTGCGCCATCGGATATTCATCCGTGATCGC
>JASHRR010000305.1 GCA_030037185.1 Xanthobacteraceae bacterium
AAAACCCCGCCGGCAGATCCCGCGCCCATTTCGCCTTGATGCGCGCGTCGAGCTCGCGGCTTGAGCGCGCCACCACCGGGAAACTGTCGCGGCGGGCGAACGGCTTGCACGCGTCAATCACCACCCGCGCATTGCGGCGGTCGGTGTCGCCGTCGTAGCACATCGGGTCGAGGTGGGTCGACCAGCAGCCGCGCACGACGTCGACATCCTCGCGCGGATCGCAGCGCGTGCACATCGCCCAAATCACATCGTTGATGTTGGTCGGATCGATGTCGTCGTCGACCACGATCGTCCAGCGGTTGGAGTAGGCGCCGGCGTGGCACTGCGAGGCGACGAAGCCGGCCTGCTTGGCGTGGCCGCCGTAAAGCTGCTTGATCGACACGGTGAGCCAGAAGCGGCTGCCGCCGGCCTCGTGCGCCCACACCCCCCTGATCTCGGGCACGCCCGCCGCTTCGAGCTGATTCCACACCGCGCCGCAGCGGTAGGTGCCGAGATAGAACGTATTGTCGTTTGGCGGCACAGCCGGGATGGCGCCGAGGAGGATCGGGTCGTCGCGATGCATGAGCGTCGCGATGCGGATCGCCGGCTCGGGCCGAGAGCCCCCCGCGTAGTAGCCGGTCCACTCGCCGAGCGGGCCTTCCTGGATCATGTCCCCCGGATTGATGAATCCCTCGAATGCGATCTCCGCATTGGCCGGCACCGGAAGGCCGGTCTTGGGCATGTTGACGACCTCGACCGGCTCGCCCAACAAGCCGCCGGCCGCCTCGTACTCGCTCTTGCCGTAGGGAATCTCGAGCCCCGCCAGCATGAACAGCGCCGGGTGCATGCCCGCCACGACAGCGACCGGGCAGGGTTGTTTGCGCTCGTGGTACCTCGTCATGATGATGCGGCCGTGCTTGCCGGGCGACATCATCACCGTCGCGACATCCGGACCCTGGCTCTGGATGCGGTAGGCGCCGTAATTGACCCAGCCGGTGTCCGGGTCCTTCATCACCACCATGCAGGCGGTGCCGATGAACGCGCCGCCGTCGTGCTCGTGCCAGACCGGGGTTGGAATTTTGCCGATGTCCACCGCCTTTCCCTCAGCGACGTTCTCAAGGAGCGGACCGCCGTTGACCTCCCTGGGCTTGTGGGCGGGGGCATCCTTCATATAGCCGCGCCACCACCGGATCAGCTCCATCTCAGAGCCCTGGGGCGGCAGGCCGAGCGCGATATTGATGCGCGGCACCGAAGTGAGGATGTTGGCGAGCACCCGGTGGCCCTTGGGAAAACCCGGCACCTCGTCAAACATCACCGCCGGGTTTCCCATCTTGCGCTGATAGATATCGACGATGCCGCCGATCTCCTGTTTTGGCTCGGCGCCGATGATCACTTTCAGCTCGCCGGCTGCCTCGATTTCGTCGATCCAGTGGCGCAGGTCTTTGTTGGGCACGATCGGCATTCCTCACCGGGCTGGCTGACGAGTCGACTGAGAGCCGGCAACTCTATATACCTGCGACAAAGCCCTATGAAATGGGCACTTCTTGCTCGTGCTGATGCCCCTCTCTATCAATACTTTGTATCAGTGCCCACACAATTTTTAGGTAGCATTCGTACCCCTCACAACCCCATACCCCCCATTCGGCCGAACCGACTTGAAGTTTCCAAAACGGCCTGAGGAGCGAGGAGGTACCTAAATAAGGGTGCTTTCCCATATAGGGCCGCACCGTTTTTTTTTAAAAAAGGGCACCCTTCGACCCATACCCCCATCTCGGAGAAACGAAGGTCAATTTCTGCCAGCCAGAAAGGTGAGGGTTGGTATCGTAGCGTTGAGCGGAGCGACAGCGAGAGGTTTGGCGACAAATGGAGAGCACCATGAAGCCAGGAACCGCAAAGATCATGATGGAATACCCGGAGGTCGGGAAGCTCTACTCCGTACATCCGCGGCACATCGTTCACCATTTAGGTTTCATTCCCCCGGACGTACAGAGATAGACTACGAGTGGGAGGTGCATGATATGCGGATTGTTGGTCCCGGGCGGATCGCTGGTCACGCACGGATGTGGGTGGACCGCAATCCGAATATCGTGCTGACCCTGCGTTATGGGGAAGCAGCACAGCAAGCCTAACCTCCGCTCGGCTCACTTCGTTCGCCTCGGGTGCCAGCCGAGGTTTACTGTCCAAATCTAAAGTCGGGTTGCAGGAAAAATGACCTATTAGGATGGACGCATGAGGCTCAATTGGCCCCGCCCCTACCTCGCAAGGTCGGCGGACGCACGGGCGAGGCGCGCTGGGCGTGGCGGCGCCGCGGCGAGGCCGAAAAAACTCGGTCGCGCGTGAGAGGTGATAATCAGCAGAAATAGTTCCTGCCTCTGGCAGGGTTGTCCGGGTCGTTCGCGCGGTATATGCAATTTACGTTGGCTTGGGCCGGATACAGGCCGGTCTTTTCCTTGAAGCACGCCTCAATATAGGCGTATCGAAGTCCTCCCACACGGCCGCGAGGACCGTTGTGTTCCTGTACCCCCCATCCTCCATACCGCGCCTTACATTCTTCCATCGCCTGTTGGCGGGCCGCGCTTACAGCCCGCGAGGGGCGCACGGTCTGTGACATTGCCAACCCTACGTTGAACAGCGCCGCGACGAAACACGCCAGGGCCAGTATCGTTCGTAACTTCATAGCTCTCCCCCAAGATAACCATACCGCAGCACGTTTAAGCAATTAATGTGCCGCAATTCAACCGTCGAGGGAACCGGGGGAACCCGCAGGTCAACAGGCGCATTCGAGCCCCGTTGGAGCCGATGCGTTCTGCTGGGGGGCTGCGTGAGCAGGCGAGCTGTTCCGTCAATCCTTTCGGATCAGTTTGAATCGGAGCGCCTTCGCTTTCGCCGGAAGTGCACGCCAAAGGGATGCTACTATCATGGCACATGTAGATGTGATCCGAGAGATACGGAGAAAGTTGGCCACTGACGGGCCGCCGTGGGTCGCGCTGTCGACGATTTCGCCACGGTGACGCTGCCCGAACGCGACTGCGACGCGATTCGTGATTTACTGATTGCCGAGAGGCCCGGCACGGTCATCGAAATCGGCCTTGCTTATGGCAGCTCCGCGTTAGCCATCGGCGAGGCGCTGATCTCGGTCGGCGGTGATCGGCACGTGATCCTCGATCCGTTCCAGGACAGCGGGTTTCGGGATGGGGGCTGGGAAATGATCCGCTCGGCCCAGTTGGATGGCGTCGCGAGGTTGGTGAGGAAACGGTCCCAGATCGCGTTGCCGCGGCTTGCCGCGGAGGGGATGTTGGCGGATGCAGCGTTCGTCGACGGTAGCCACGTGTTTCACAACGTATTTGTCGACCTGTACTATCTGCAGATGCCCGGTAGGCTGGTTGTTCTCGACGATTATTGGTGGCAAGGCGTCGCCACGGCGGCTCGCTATTTCGAAGCCAACCTGGGCTGGCGGCCGCATGCGCTTGCGAACGGCACGGCGGGACGACTACGTGCGCTGCGCTTGCCCGATCCACCAGTGAAGCCGGGATTCAAGGAGTTGACGCCGTTTTGGCCGGGAGCATGATGACCGAACTGGTGAACGTCTATTCGACCGGTATAGACCGCGTTTCGGTCGATAGGCTCGTCGATGGCTTGCGCCAGTCCTTCTGGCCGGGCGGGGAAGCCAGAGCGGGGACGTCCTGCTGGGATACTGAGCACTGATGCTTGTGGTACAGAATTCGGCGTTCAGTTGGGCGTGAACAATGCATTCGTTCCCAAATCCAACGAGTATCGAAGCGTATCATACGTGGCGTGCCGATGCGTCGCAATGGCTGCCGGTCGCGATTGACATTGCTCGGAGCCATTCCTTGTCGTGCACGGAACGCGTCGGGCCTGCGGTTCAATCAGTTTCTGCAGACGCGAATTTTCGACCCGCCTTCGCTCCCCATCCGACCCGGCCAGACGCAAATGGCCCCATTAGACCCCGCACATTTTTTGGTACCATCTGGCGCAGGTAAAGCGGCGCCGGGGGTCTGCGGGACGTGAGGGAAGTTTTGCGTCTACTGGTCAGCGAGGAGCGGTACTCGACCGAATGAAAAATAAACAAGGCACGCCGTTGGAGATGCCCGGTCCTTTCAGCACAGCCGTACGATGACGGCTACCATCGAGGCCAGTTTCGAAGGCGCGTTGTCTCGTTTCGAAGTCTCGGGTTAGCGGAACTGAAGCGACGGGGATGTGTTGTGTGCTGGGCTGATCGACTCGACTCATTTCCACGGCGCTAACCATGCCCCCGACGGTAGGGTGCCGAAGACGTTCGGTGCGCCAAGGTTCGGGGCCATCGGGGCCTCTTTCGGATTAGCCTCGCCCCAGAGTAATGTTGCTGGGGAAGACTCGTTGTGCAATCGCCCGTAAATATCGAAACAGACCTTGGGGTCGAGGCTGTCGCACTTGAACGGCGGCGTTATTTCAGGTGGTGCTGCGCCCAGACGTTGCGTCTCCTGCGCAACATCCCGATTCCCCTGCGCGAAGCAGGGCGAGATGCTTACTACGAGACCGATGGTGGCGCACGAAAGAATCCATCGGAAACTGGCTCGGCTTCTTCCGTTGAAGTTCTCCATTATGGACCTCCCTCGGCGAAGTGCCGTGATCTGACGCAAAACGTGAATCTCCCGCCGAAGCGCGAGTCGAACTATAACACAGAAACCGTCTCGCGTCGTTCGATCCCTGAATTACAAGGAGGTCGATTTGGATACTGCTGGTCAGCGATGGGGCCCCAAAAATTGGACTCTAGGCCCGGCGAAACTCGACACCCCCCTGCGCGGAAACGCGACGTGAAAATCGACCCGGGAAACGGCGACCGGCGTCCCAAAAATGCCCTGCCCTATACAGTGCGCGCGCAGGAGCATTTAGTCGCCCTCGCCCTCGCCGCTCGGTCTTGGGTCCTGCCGACCCTTTAGTCGGCTTCTTCAAATCGAGTTCGGCAAGGTTTCAGATTGGGATGGGCGAGCAGAGGCTCAAAAAATCTCGGCTCACGATTTGATCAGTAATCCGTCACACTGATCGAGCAACCATCACAGCCGCCACGCATCCAACGCAGCCAACGCCGCCTGCGGGTCCTGCTTCAACCTGAATACCGTCTGCTTGGACAAGCCCTCGGTCTTGGCGACGGCCGATAGGCTCGGCGGGCTGGCGCTGTCGAGAGCAAGCCCGATCCGGTCGAACGTAACCCGGTCATAGGACGGCTTGCGTCCCAGGTATGCGTTAGGCTGCGCTCGGCGCTTATGGTCGATACCGGCCCGTTGGGCGGATTTGGTTGCCTCGGCTTGGGCCTGGGCTGTGGCCGCCATGAAGGCGAGCGCATCGCGGACGGCCTGTTGCATCGGGTCTGTGGTGGTACCCTCAAACACCATGCCGTTGATAACGGTCTTGATGATGACTCCGCGGCGCATGAACTCTCGAATCGTATCCACCACGTCGGTATAGTTACGCCCAAGGCGATCGATCCATCGCACGACGAGCGTGTCGCCTGCGCGCAGCACGTCGAATAAGGCCCGCCACCGTCCTCCAGGGCCGCCCATTTCCGGGTCGAGCAAGGCGATAGCAACATCGATGTGACATGTGCTGACGACGAGCCGATGAGGGCCTGCCCCGATCGCGCGCTGCAATTCCTCGACAGGCTCGGTATTAGCCAATCGCCAACGACCGGGTCGGCGCCGGCGCGGCGATGAGTTAGGCGTGGGATGGCTCAGCTCCGTCCCAACGCTTCAATCGATCGCCTCCGCCACAGCCTTGCCGCACGCGGCCGTGTCGGCGTTGCCGCCGAGGTCGCGGGTGCGCAGCATCTTTTCGCCGAGCACGCGCTCGATCGCGTCCACGATGGCGTGGCCGGCTTCCGTCTCGCCGAGATGGTCGAGCATCATCGCCCCCGACCAGATCTGGCCGATCGGATTGGCGATGCCCTGGCCGGCGATGTCGGGCGCGGAGCCGTGAACCGGCTCGAACACCGAGGGAAACCTGCCTTCCGGATTGATGTTGCCGCTCGGTGCAATTCCAATCGTCCCGGTGCAGGCCGGCCCGAGGTCGGACAAGATATCGCCGAACAGATTGGAGCCGACCACCACGTCGAACCAGTCGGGATGCAGGACGAAGTTCGCTGCGAGAATGTCGATGTGGAACTTGTCCCAGCGCACGTCGGGAAACGATTTGGCCACCGCCTCGACGCGCTCGTCCCAGTACGGCATGGTGATCGAGATGCCGTTGGACTTGGTCGCCGAGGTGAGGTGCTTCTTCGGCCGCGTCCGCGCCAGCTCGAAGGCAAATTTGACCACGCGATCGACGCCGATGCGGGTCATGTAGGTCTCCTGGACGACGAACTCCCGCTCCGTATCGGTGAACATGCGGCCGCCCACGTTGGAATATTCGCCCTCGGTGTTCTCCCGCACGACGTAAAAGTCGATGTCGCCTGGCTTGCGGTTAGCGAGCGGGGAGGGGACGCCGGGCATCAGCCGCACCGGCCGCAGGTTGACGAATTGGTCGAATTCGCGCCGCCATGTCACCAGCGAGCCCCACAGCGATACATGATCCGGCACCTTGGCGGGCCAGCCGACCGCGCCGAAAAAGATCGCATCATGGCCGCCGATCTGTGCCTTCCAGTCCTGCGGCATCATGCGGCCGTGCTTCTCAAAATAGGCAACGCAGGCGAAATCGAACCAGTCGAGCTTGAGCTCGAAACCATGCCTCTTGGCGGTCGCTTCCAGCGCGCGCACGCCTTCGGGCACGACCTCCTTGCCAATACCGTCGCCCGGTATGACGGCGATGCGATATGTTTTCCTCACGGCAGGGCTCCTCCACCAGAAAGGCTGTGATATCAGAGGCGCCGGCGCGGCGGAATGGCCGGGAGCAAAGCACTAGTAGCCCCGCGCCGGGGCGCGGCGGCGCAAATTTCAGCCGCGATGTCACACGACGGAAAATCGCCGCTGGCAAAACGGCCGGCATTGTGCCAGGAAGCCGGCAGTAAGGTAGGAGAATGAGCCGCTATCAAAGGTGCGGCGCAACGGCTACCATGGGGGATCGGCTGACCTAGCCGATTGCATCCGTCACCCGTTGCCGTCATCAAGAAACGCACCAAACCGGTCACAAGGAGGAGAAACATGATGCATCGTTGGTTATTGGGTCTTTCGGTGGCGTTGATCGCGCCCGCGGCGTTGCCGGCCCTGGCGCAGGACGCGGTCCCGCAAATCCCCTACGAATCCGTTCCAAACGTGCTGAAACTGCCGCCGGACATGTACCTCGGCGAGGCCACCGGCGTGGCCGTAAATTCAAAAGGCCACATCTTTGTCTATTCCCGCAGCGGCTCGAGCCTTGGTCCGGCCTACGGCAACGCGGCCTCGCAGCTGCTCGAATTCACGCCTGAGGGTTACTTCGTCCGCGAGATAGGCAAGAACCTCTACGCATGGTCGTTCGCTCACACGGTGCGAATCGATAAGGACGACAACATCTGGGCCACCGACAAGGGCTCGGACATGATCATCAAGTTCAACAA
>JASHRR010000306.1 GCA_030037185.1 Xanthobacteraceae bacterium
CCGATGGTTTTGGCAAGCTGTGCCGCGTCAGCGATGGCTCGAAAGACCATTGCATTCAGGCCTGCGCCTTCACAGATCTGGTAGCGGAGAGGATTGTCCCAGACTTCCCACTCGCGCGCCAGAACCAGTCCGCGTGGTGTAAGGCGCTCTTTGTACCAGGCGAGCAATCGCGTGAGAGCGGGCCAGAGCTCACGGACGAGGTCAGTGTCTCCGGTGCTTTCGACATATTGACGCAGGAGGACAACCCAGTCGCAACTGCGGTCTTCCATGATGGCGTGAATGTCAAAACGCTCAGAGCATGTATGCGCCTTGAGTTGCCCGCCGGGTTGCTGAGTGAGCGAGGCGCGCCGCAGCAAGCCGCGCAGCAAACGAGCATCGGACCAGTAAGTTTTTCCCTTATCATCGGGACCTCGCATCATAACTCGCGTGCAGTCAAAGGCGGGGGGACTGTTGTCAATCCATTCCACACGCTCTCTGTCCGCACAGTCGACGTAGGCATCTTCACTGAGTATTTCGAGTGATCGTGCGCAGATGCCCCACAGCCGCGTGAAAAAAGGATCGCTGCATGCGAAGGAGCCGGCGCGCTGAAAAGGATAGCGAACTTCAAAAGCCTGAGCACTTTTCAGACGCACCCTGCCGCTCAATAACTCCAGCGCGTGGCCGGCGGTGCTGCCGCAAGTCTGGCCAGCCATTGACGATCTCCACGCGAACACTGTGGAAATGCCCATTTACTGGGAGCAGTTCGAGCCTGCGCAGGGTCACTTCGACGATTCCATATTGCTCACTCTGCTCGCACAGGCGCGCCAGCATAATTTGCATCTTGTCCTGCTCTGGTTTGGCACCTGGAAGAACGGCAGCCCGCATTACACGCCGGCGTGGGTGAAGCTCAATAACCTAAAGTATCCGCGCGTGATCTGTTCGGATGGCCGCGTCATGGATTCACTTTCGCCGTTGTTTCCTGCGACTCTGGAGGCCGACCGCACCGCGTTCGCAGCATTCATGCGCCGCCTGAAGGTCGATGATCCGCAGCACACGGTGCTCATGGTTCAGGTAGAGAATGAAACCGGCACGTGGGGCTGCGTGCGCGATTTTTCGCCCGCGGCGCAGAAGCTCTTCGCCGGGCCTGTCCCGGCAGAACTGGTCGCAGGCCTGCACAAACAGCCGGGCACCTGGCAGGAAGTCTTTGGCGATAACGCCGACGAGGCCTTTCACGCGTGGTACGTCGCACATTTTGTCGGGCAAGTGGCTGCAGCCGGCAAAGCCATCGACTCGCTACCCATGTACGCGAATGCCGCGCTGCGGCCGGTCGGCCATCCCCGGCCCGGAACCTACGAGAGTGGCGGACCAACCGACAATGTGCTCGACATCTGGAAAATCGCTGCGCCGGACCTCGACGTGCTCGCTCCCGACATATACGATCCTGCTTACAGCAGCTACACATATTATCTCGATCACTACAGCCGCCCGGACAATCCACTGTTCATCCCAGAAACTGGCAATGAGCCGCCGTATGCCCGTTATTTCTTTGCTGTTCTGGGCCACGGCGCCTTTGGCTTTTCTCCCTTTGGCATGGATTTCACTTAAACCCGCAACGAACCGATCGGTGCGCCGGACCTTAATAAAGAGGCGCTGGCTCCATTCGCCCTGAATTACGAACTGGCGGGGAAGATGGATCGCGAGTTGGCGGCGCTGAATTTCGAGGGCAAGCTGCAGGCCGTCTCTGAGGATCCCGTCGAACATCGCCAGACGCTCGACTTCGGCTCCTGGCAAGCGGTCATTTCATACGGAATGCCTCAGTTTGGATTCGGCGGTGAGCCGCAGGGCAACCCCAAGCCGGACGGTGGGGCGCTCATCGGCCAACTCGGTCCTAACGAATTTTTGGTCTCCGCTATCCATGCACGCGTTGACTTCAAACCTGCTGAGGCTCGCAAGCAACGGCAGTTCGTCCGCGTGGAGCAGGGCCATTATGAACACAGCGTTTGGAAGTTTGAGCGGATATGGAACGGCGACCAGACCGACTACGGCATCAATTTCACCTCCACTCCCGAAGTGTTGCGCGTCACTCTGGCGACATATTGAGCAGCGAGGGCGTGTGTCGCCCGAAAACACGACGCGGGCAAGATGCTGATCCGCGAGTCGGAGTATGCCTTCCATCTGCCGCCACGAGATCGTTCCGGCTTCATCGACGATCAGCACCTTGCCACGCTATGCCAATTGCGCCGTTTCGTCTCCAAACAGATGCGCAAGGTTCTGCCGCCGCTCTAAAGTCAGCGACGTTGCAAGAAATTGATCGCATTCTGCAGGAGTTCACATCCCGCAACGAAATGACGGTGAGGTTGGTCGTCTTCGCTTCGGGTTCCTGGACGAGAACGACTTTTTCAGATGATCAATTCACTTGTCAAGCCGTTTGATCAGCAGGGCAAGGTGCTCGCGGTTAACCGTTGTCATCTATTACGCAATGCACTAACCGTCGCTAATTCACTTGGATTATCGTGCTCCTCAAGATATCGGCCGATGAGTCACCGAGCAGCAATCTAACCGGCTCCGCTTCCAAACGAAACGTATGCGTTCCTACATCCCAGAACTCCAGTCTCGAAGCGGGTAACTCAATGGACACCGTCTTCGTTGCGCCGGGCTCGACCGTCACGCGCTCAAAACCCTCCAGCTCCTCGCGGGGTCGTGAGACGGACGAGCGCAAATGTTGCACGTAGAGCTGCACCACCTCGTCGCCGGTGCGATTACCAGTGTTTGTGACATTGACGCTCACCGTCACTGAGCCATCCTTCGTCATGCTCGCCGCGCTGGTCTCGATCTTCGATAACTTGAATGTCGTGTAGCTCAACCCGTAACCGAAGGGATACAACGGCTCACCCTTGAAATACATATAGGTGTATCCGTCGCGGATGTTGTAGTCCATGCTTGGCGGAAGCTGATCCACCGACTTCGGCCAAGTCTCCACCAGATGTCCCCCGGGATTGTATTCGCCGAAGAGCACTTTCGCGAGCGCTGTACCTTCATCCTGCGACGACTGCGTCATTGTCAGGATCGCCGGCAGGTTAGCTTCGCTCCAATTGATGGCGAAAGGGAAGCTTGCGATCAGCGCCAGTACCGTGTGTGGATTAACGGAATAAACCTGCTTCGCGATCTGTTCCTGCGCCAGATCGATGCTCGCCCGGTCGCGCCCCTCGCGTCCGTCGCTGTCCACTGTGCAGGGCAGCGTGTTGCCTCCGTCGGGAGTATTCACCCACTCATGTCCCATGTCCGGTCCGCACGTAGGATTGTTCCCCAGGAACACCAGCGCGACATCGGACGAGCGCGCCGCTTTCAGTGCCTCGGCCTCGCCATCCGGTGTATCGTAAGGCGCGAAATTCACCTTGACGTCGGGCCCGACCTCATCTTGAATTCCCTTGAGCGGCGTAACAGTGTATGGAGGCGTGCCGCCGTACCAATCCCAGTGCACTATGTTCGATAGCGGTCCGATAACGGCGATCGAGTGGATTTTCGTCTTATCGAGCGGCAGGAAGCGGTTCTCGTTCTTCAGTAGCACTACTGGTTTGAGAGCGATCTCTTTCGATACAGCGCGGTCTCGCTCCGCATCCCATGGAGCCGGCTCATCGCCAATCTGCCGGATGCTCGCATACGGCACCATGTCCGGTGGATCGAGCAGTCCTAGTTTGATTTCGATGCGGAACTTCGGCCGCAGCGCCTGATTGATCTCCACCTCCGTGATCAGTCCCTTTTTCACCGCCGCTGCAATC
>JASHRR010000029.1 GCA_030037185.1 Xanthobacteraceae bacterium
CCCTTGATGAATTCGCGTCGGCTCGCGCGGAGAGTGGGCCGCGGCGGCGGCACCCAGACCGGGTCCTGCGCAGCCAGCGCCTTGAAATCGACATCCGCATCGAGAATGCGGGCATCCGGCGGGATATATTGGTCCATGAGTCCCCCCCCCTGTGTGAGACTTCGGCCGAGCATGACCATGCACGCCTGGGCCGTCGATCCGGCTTTTTCGGTTGAAATTTGATTTGTCAATTTAAGCACGACAGGAGGAGGTCGGCAACCTATGCACGTGTTTTCGAATTCCCTGCCGCAGGGAGTCCGGCAGGTAATTTTCCGCGTTGCGGTTTTGACCCTTGCGCGGCCTGCGGGCATTGAGCGAATTCCCTACAGGGGCGGGGAATTGTTCGCCGGACGCGCAGAGAATTGGCGCCACCGCGACAATCATCCGGGCTGGCGCTAGACGCTGCGCTGCAGCATCATTTTTGATGGGTTGGGCGCCAGCGCGCGACCAGACGCCACGCCTCGTCGCGCTCGGCCGCGGTGATCGATTGCATGATGATCCCGCGCAATTCGAAGGCTTCGACCTGTCCACCCACCAAGGCGAGTTCGACCCACATCAAGGCAAGCGTCGCGTTCATCGGCACGCCGTCAGATTTGAAATACATTTGCGCGAGAAAAAGCTGGGCGGTGGGTTCGCCCTGCTCGGCAGCGCGCTGAAAGAATTCGGCCGCTCGCGCGCTGTCGCGCTGCACGCCACGGCCGGAATAGTACATGAACCCCAGTCCGGTTTGCGCCCGCGCCTCGCCCGCCGCTGCGAGCGGAAACCAAGCCTCCTGGGCGCGCGCGTAGTTGCCCTCGTTGAATGCCGTGAGCCCGTTGCGAAAAGCCGCATCCGCCACGTCGGCGCCGGCCGAGCCGGATAGCAGGAGGGCAACCGTCAACATGAGAAAACGCCACATTGGTCAGAATTAACAGATCGAGCTTGATTGCGCGATGGCACTCCTCGCCCGCGATTGAGGTGAAAGTGGCCGGCGCCGCTTTACCGACCGCGCCCGGCATGTCGTCGATCGCCGGCGCCGCGCAGCTGAGTGTTTGCGGTTGATGACGGCGTCGACCGCGTGCGATGTCGGCAACCACGATGCGAGTGACAGATCGCAGGAGGGCCGGTCGCGGCCTCGGCGGCTCCCTGGAGGATTGGCGATAACGCTGGGGAGTGCCGCCTTAGCTGTCGCGTTCGGCAAGCGGTGACGGGCGATGCCGCAACGTCCTTGATTCAACCCTGACATCATCCCCATTCCGCCTGCGCCTCGGCGCGCAGGTCGAAAGTGCTGCGCACCCCGATGTCATCGAAATGCGCGTCCAGGAAGCGGCGCGCAGCGCGGCGGCCATCGGTGCAGAGCATGTGAAAGAACTCGTAATCGTTCGAAAGCTTGCTGTCGGCCGAATAGACCTTGTCGCCGTCGCCGAGTACGACGCGGTGAGCATTGATGCGGCGGTATTGTCCGGGTCCGAAGCCGCGCGGCAGGCGGCCCTGGTCGATCAGCCGGGCCACGAATTCGATGGCGCGATATTCGGCGAGCAGCGATGAGTTGAAGGTGATCTCGTTGATACGATTCATGATCTCGCGCGCCGTGGTCGGCACCTGCGCCCGCTCGGCCGGATTGATCTGAACGATCAGCACGTCTTCGGTCCTGGTTTTGCGGAAAAGCGGGAAAATCGCGGGGTTGCCCATGTAGCCACCGTCCCAATACGGCGTGGTGTCTATCGTCACGGCCTGGAACACCAGCGGGAGGGCGACCGATGCCATGACGACGTCGGCGGAGATCTCTTCGCGCTCAAAAATGCGCAGGCGCCCGGTGATCACGTTGGTGGCGCAGACGAACAGTTGAATGTCGGTGAAGCGACGGACGGCGTCGAAATCGACGAAGCGCTCAATCACGCCCCTGAGCGGATTGATGTTGAGCGGATTGACATCATAGGGCGAGAAATAGCGCGACAGGGCTTCGAACCACGCCTGCACGGGTGTGCCCTCCAGCGGCAGGAACTGGCGATCCACGATCTGACGCTGGATCAGCGGCAGCTTGCCGTCGATGCTGACAGAGCGCCAGAAATCCGCCAGCCGTTTTCTTGCCTCCGGCGGGCCGCCGCGCGCCAGTCCATCGACGCAGATGACGGCATTGAGCGCGCCCGCGGAAGTTCCCGACAGCCCTTCGATGGCCAGGCGGCCATCTTCCAAAAGATAATCGAGGACGCCCCAGGTGAATGCCCCGTGAGCGCCGCCGCCCTGGAGGGCGAGATTGATTTTCTTGAGCGCGCCAGGCGGAGCAGACCCCGATGCGTGCGCACTCATTCCGCCGTCCAGCCGCCGTCAATGGAAAGATTGGCGCCGGTGATCTGTGCGGCGGCATCTGAGCAGAGATAGCCAGCGAGCGCGGCGACCTGTTCGGCGGTCACGAACTGCTTGGTCGGCTGCGCCGCCAGCAGCACATCCCGCTTGACCTGCTCCTCGGTCATGTTGCGGGCTTTCATCGTGTCTGGGATCTGCTTGGCGACCAGCGGAGTCCACACATAGCCCGGGCTGATGCAGTTGGCGGTGATCCCGAAGGTCGCGAGCTCGAGCGCGACGGTCTTGGTGAAGCCCGCGATCCCGTGCTTTGCCGAGACATAAGCGACCTTGAAGGGCGAGGCGACCAGCGAGTGCGCCGATGCGGTCGAGATGATGCGTCCCCATCTGCGGGCCTTCATACCGGGCACCGCGGCGCGCGTCGCAAGGAACGCGGCCGAAAGATTTATGGCAATGATCTGGTCCCATTTCTCGATAGGGAATTCCTCGATCGGCGCCACATACTGGATGCCGGCATTGTTCACCAAAATGTCGACCGACCCGAGCGTCGTCTCCGCGGTCTTGATCATCGCCGCAATTTCGGCAGGCTTGGTCATATCGGCCGCCGAATAGATTGCCGTGACGCCGAACTGTTTTGCGATTGCGGCGCGTTCCGTCTCGATCTCGGCGGGCGTGCCGAAGCCGTTGATCATGATGCTGGCGCCGTCCTGGGCGAGAGCGCGGGCAATGGCGAGGCCGATACCGGAGGTCGAGCCGGTAACGACGGCATTTTTTCCTTTCAGCATGATTTGGTCCTGTCTGGGCGCGCCCCCCTGCAAGCGGGGCGGAAGATAGGTTGATGTTGCGGTGCAACATCTATATTCGCATGCCCGGCATTCAAGGCAACATCAGCCCTCGGACAGCTCGCGCCATAACGTGATCAGCACGGCGAGCAACGTGGGCCCCAAAAACAGCCCCAGCAGGCCGAAGCTCTCGACGCCGCCAAGGATGCCGAGCAGGACCCACACGAATGGTAGCCGGATCGTGCCGCCGATGAGGATCGGACGAACGAAATGGTCCGCGACGAAGACCACCGTCGAGCCGAATGCCAGAAGGCCGATCGCTGCGATTGTTGCGAATTGCATCAACAGCCAGGCGGAGGCCGCGATGAAGACGAGCGGCGAGGCGAATGGTATCGCGGATAGCACGCCGGTTAGCACGCCCAGCAGGACGGCGTGCGGTACGCCGCTGATCGCATAGGCAATGCCAATCAGCGCCGCCTCGCCGATGCCGATCAGCAGCAATCCGTCGATGGTACCGCGCACCGCAGCGGCTGCGACACTCGCGAGGCGGTGCGCCGGCTCGCCGAGCAGACGCGTGCCCACCACTTGGAACTGCCGCAACAACGCATCACTCTCGCGAAACATGAAGAAGACGATGAGGAGCGCGAACAGGAGCGTGGTGATGCGCCGCACCGCCTGGCGGCCGATGATCTGCCCCCATTCGGTCAGCGACTGCACCTCGGCGCCCGAAACGGGACTGTGTTCGTCCTGAAAGTGAGCATTCAGCCAGTCGGCCACCGACGGGCCGATCATCGGTAAGCTCGAGACCCATTCCGGCGCCTCGAACCCCTGCTTACGAGCCTCGATATACCACCCGATGATGCCGCGGATCTCCTGAGCGCCTTCGATGACGGCGACGGCCAGCGGCGCCAGCACCGCCACCGCAATCAGCGCCGTTATGATTGCGGCCGCCTGCGTCGGGCCACTGCGTTGGCGCACGGCCACGAAAAGCGGCCACGTGGCAATCGTCAGCACGGTCGCCCACGCCAATGCGGGCAGGAAAGTGGTGAGCATCCAGATTGCGGCACCGAGCAGCCCGAGGCCAGCCGCAATGCGCAAGAGCCGTTGCGCTCTGGTCTCCAGTTCCGACTTTTGGGCAAGGTTCGTCATCCGAGCCTCCCGCGGCGTCCGGGGTGAGCGAGTTCGAACAGATGAAGGGCTTTCGCCGGCTTGTTGCCGTCCTCCTCGGTGAGGATCGCGAGGCCCGTGGGCGTGCCGCCGGGATTGATGTTGACCCGGACCCGCCAAACGTCGCCCTCGACGCGGTCCTTCAAGCCCATCGTCAAGGGGTGGCGGGGACGCACAACCGCCCGGCCGTGGGTGAGAAGCAGGCGAGCCCGCTTTTCGCAACACGACATCAGCGGTTTCTTGCGCTTGTCCAAAACGAAGACTGCCAACTTGGTACTCCGGTGAGGCCCGTGAGGGCCTCGTGACGCGCACCTTGCGATGCGACTCCCTGCGGGAATGTCGCAGAGGAGCGTTGAGCAAGACCCGTTTCGTGCCTGTCCCGGGTCCTAAGTCTTGCCTTCCAGAGCCCGCAGGCGAGGAAGCGCCCCGTCTTAACCTGTCTGCGACGCAGCTTGGGGCCGTAGTCCCAACCTGGTAACCCAACGCTTAACGAGGCTGGGGGGCGAAAGCCCCGCCTTCAGCCATCTATTAACAGTTCTTTCCGAGGGTATAACCATGCCAGATACGGCCGAATTGGGCGAGACCGCGCCGGGTAAGGGCACCAGGTGGACTTTCGGACTTGCTGGAGCTTTTCCAACTGCCGCGACGCGCGGTGATCCAGGTGGCCCAGGCGATGGTGCCCTGGGGGGATTTTCTGCCGCTCGGTGCGGCCTTCATAGTGGAGTTGAAGGGCAGTGACGAGTTCGATCTGGCCGGGTTCGAAGAGGCCGCGAGCGGCCTCAGACACCTGGCCGTCACGCGCGCGAACCCGTCGCAGGACGCGACACGCTGTTCGGGCGGTGACGATCGCAAGCTTCATCAGCGCGCCGGCGGTCATCTAATTCGACTCGATGTCGAAGCCCTGGCTTTTCATCACCCAGAACAATTGCGCGATGTTCCTGCACAGGCGGCACCAGCCGACGATCTGCAGCGCCGCCTCATATCCTTGGTGCGTCATCCTCGGTGCATCGTCGAAAGCCGCCAGCGCAGCGTATCATATTCGCAGACGTCGACCGCGCGCAACGTCACTTGCGGTGGTGCTACGCGCACGCGGGAGGTTGGCCGGGCGCGCGATCGTCAGGTCGGCAAGCGCAATTCGAGCTTGGCTGTCCGGCCCTTGCGCTTGCCGGACTGGGCTTTCAACGTCAGCCGGAAGCGATGAACCACCGGCCTCTCAGAGGTGGTGGCGAAAAGCATCTTGCCGCTGCGCGTAGATGTCGCCTTCACCTGAGGGTGACGTGGGCGGCCGCTTTGAGTACCGGTCGGCCGTCTCGACGCCTTTCAGCCGGCGCCCGAATTGAATCCGACATTCGCTGCGACAGCAACGCCCTTTTTTTCAGCCGTTCGTCGCCGAAGCTGCCGACCTCCCAGCACGAAAATTCCATTGCCGGCCTCCGTAATCAGCCGGCAAGCCGAGAGCCACACAGCCGATGACCAACACAACGTCCTTTCGCGCGCTGGTTCAGTCGGTCGCACCCGACGAGACCTGTATCATAGATCGGGCCTTCAGGCGTGGGTTACCTTGATGCTCTTGTTGCGAGGCGGATCGCGTACCGCGACAGGCCAGCTATTGTAGCCGGATTCTAGGGGGCAAGGCTTGCTGCCGAAAATTTTTATCGTCAGGCGAGGTCCGGGTTTGAGCCGTGCACTGCGCAAGTGCGCAGCTCTTTGGAGCGCGGGTTGTTGTCGGCTCTTGGGCGAAGCAAAGAATGGCGGGCGGGACGCCAGCGCTCGCGGGCCGGCGGCGTATGATGGGACACTGAAAATGCCTATGATAAGGGGGCGTTGTTCGGCGCCGGATTGTTCACGCCACGCTGTCGCCGTACGAAGCAGCGCCAAGGTCGTCGCCGGCGACCGCCGCAACAACTAACCTGCTCTAACGCCAGGAGGGGACATGTTGGCGTTCTTCAATCGCCGGATCGGCTGCGAGCTGATTGTCTGTGTCATGGTGAGCGCTGCGCTCCCGGCAGTGGCGCAGTCCGTGCCACCAAATCCCTCGTCTGCTGCGACCCTGCGCTCGACGCCGCAAACCGTAGTCTGGGGTTACATTTCGGCGGACCTGCCGCCTGCGCTGACGATCAGATCCGGCGAGACCGTGAAGATCGATACGGTCTCCCATCAGGGCTTGCTGACGAAGGACGATCCCGTCACGTTTTTCGGCGCCGCCGGCATTGCGCCCGAGCAAGTATTGCAAGACGCCGCCGACATTTACCACCAGGTCTCACGCGTCAAAGGGCTGAGCGCCCATGTCCTGACCGGCCCGCTTTATGTGGAAGGGGCAGCCCCCGGCGACCTGCTCGAGGTGCGCATCCACAAATTCGATCTGCGGGTTCCTTACGGGGTGAACAATTCCGGTCCTGGTACGGGCGTGCTCGGCGAGCTTTTGACCGCGCCGACGCCGAAGATCGTCAAGCTCGACGTCAACCATAATGTCGCGTTCTTCTCGAAAGACATCGAGGTTCCGCTGTCGCCGTTTTTGGGTGTCATGGCGGTCGCTCCGCCCCGCAACCTCCTGCTCGTCAGTTCGCGCCCCCCGTCGAGCTGGGGCGGCAACATGGACCTCAGCAGGCTCGCTGCCGGCGCGACGCTCTATCTGCCGGTGTTCAATGCCGGCGCACAGTTCTTTGCCGGCGATCCCCACGCGGTGCAGGGCGACGGGGAGGTCAACGGCACTGCGATCGAAGCTTCGCTGTCAGCGACGCTGCAGTTCATCGTCCATAAGGGGGCCGGCAGGACAATGCGATGGCCCCGCGCGGAAGACGCCGCGAATTATTACACGATGGGGATGGACCTCAATCTCGACGCCGCCATGCGAGAAGCCACCCGCGCGACGGTGGAGTTCCTGCAGGAGCGCTTCGGTCTGGCGCCGCCAGACGCCTATTCGCTCGCCAGCATCGGGGTCGACTTTCGGGTCGCCGAGGCGGTGGATTCCACCCAGGTGATCTACGCGGCGATTCCGAAGAAGCTGTTTAAGAGCAATCCGTCATACTGGGCGAGGCCTTGACGCCGAAGGATTGTCTCCGCACGCAGTTTGATGTTCACACAGTATGCAGCTCGTTTGCCGGAGCGGCCGCGCTTTTGCGGCTCCCGGTGCCGTAGCGGCGCTCGATATAGTCGATCACAATGTTCTTGAATTCGGCCGCAACCGTTGGGCCGCGCAGCGTCATTGCCTTCTTGCCATCGATGAACACCGGCGCGGCGGGCTGCTCGCCGGTGCCGGGCAGCGAGATACCGATATCGGCATGCTTGGACTCGCCCGGACCGTTGACGATGCAACCCATCACCGCGACACTGAGGGATTCCACGCCCGGATAGCGCGTCTTCCATTCCGGCATTGAGATGTGGATGAAATCCTGGATTTCACGGGCGAGTTCCTGGAACGTCGTGGAGGTGGTGCGCCCGCAGCCCGGGCAGGCGGCGACGAGCGGCACGAACACCCGGAACCCCATGGTCTGTAGGAGTTCCTGGGCCACCTTGACCTCGAGGGTGCGATCGCCGCCGGGCTCCGGCGTCAGCGAGACCCGCACCGTGTCGCCGATGCCCTGTTGCAGCAGGATCCCCATGGCGGCGGACGATGCCACGATGCCTTTCGAGCCCATGCCGGCCTCGGTGAGACCGAGATGAATTGCGTAGTCGGAGCGCCGCCCCAGTTCGATATAGACGGCGATCAGGTCCTGCACCGCGGAAACCTTGGCGGACAGAATGATTCGCGAGCGCGCCATCCCCATCTCTTCGGCCCGCGCAGCCGACATCAGCGCCGATTGCACCATCGCTTCGCGGGTGACGGCGCGCATGTCCGCCGGCTGCGGCAGCTTGGCGTTCTCATCCATCAGGTGCGTCAGCAACGCCTGATCGAGAGACCCCCAATTGGCGCCGATGCGCACCGGCTTGCCGTGCTTGAGCGCAATCTCGATGATGGCGCCGAACTGCCGGTCTTTCTTTTCCTTAAACCCCACATTGCCTGGATTGATGCGGTATTTATCGAGCGCCTCCGCGCAGGCCGGATGATCGGTCAAGAGCTTATGGCCGATATAGTGGAAGTCGCCGACGATCGGCGCCGTCACGCCCATCCGCAGAAGGCGCTCCTTGATGTGGGGTACCGCCGCGGCCGCCTCGTCGCGGTCCACCGTAATGCGCACGATCTCGGACCCGGCCCGCGCCAATGCGGCAACCTGCCGGGCGGTCGATTCCACGTCCGCCGTGTCGGTGTTGGTCATGGACTGGACCACGACCGGAGCGCCGCCTCCTACTGTGACATTGCCGACTTGAACCGGCACGGTCTTGTGACGCGGCAACGGGGCGGCGATATCGGCAGCGGCAGCGGCGCTCATCACGATCTCCGAGGGGTCTGGCGCCCCACACATAAGCCAGGAGCCCACCCGCGACAACATAAAGGTAGGCCCAGTGGATTGCCCGCAAAGCCAAATACCCGTCACATCGCGACGTCCGGCATCGACGGCCGTCCCAGGCTCGAGGAAGGATGCCACGGCACGGCAACCCGCCATCCTTTCGCACGCAAGCTCCCCTCCGGTTGCCACGAGAAGGAAGGGCCGCTTTCCAGAACCTACTCAAAGCTAGGCAGCGTTGATGTCTGGTAGCTGCTTTGCCGCGGGCAGTTTCACTCGCGGCCTGCGCCGTGCGCCAGCGCTCCCCTCTCCACAGCCTACGGCAGCTGCCTTCAACGCCGCAAAGCTCTCGGCGTATTTCTCAAGATTGCGAGCCGCGTTTAGATCGCGGTCGCATTCAAAACCGCAGGCGTCGGACCTGAAGGTGCGTTCGTTCAAATCCAGCGTATCTTTAATTACGCCGCAGCAAGAGCAAATCTTGCTTGAAGGAGACCAGCGGTCAGCGACCACGTCGAACCGTAGAGTCTCGACTTGTAGTCAAGTTGCCGGCGAAACTCAAAAAATGCACCCTCGATCACGGATCGCGAAAGATGGCGGTTGCGCACCATGCCGCGCACGTTGAGATCTTCAATGCCGATCCACTGATATGTCCTGGCCAGGTGGTAGCCTTGTGCGAAGCGTCGCGGCGAATATTCGATATCCTGGCATGCAATCTGGCGAGCCTGCGTCTCGCTCGGTCCCGGTTGCGGGACTGCCGCTGCTTGCGGGACAGCCTCCTGACGGCTGACGCGGTTCGGGAGGCGGCTTTTGACCCGAAAGGAGACCGCAGGCCAAGGCGCATCAACAAACGCACCCCGTTCGATCACCGCGTCCGGGCGGGCGAGCAGCCGGGTTCGGTGCGGCTCCAGGTCGGTGAAGGATCACCTGTCAATTTCCTTCGGGCGGAGAAGGTGATTGCGCAGCAGGAAATAAACCGGGATACCCGCCGAGATCAGGCCTAATCCGGCCAAACTTTCGTTCGGCGTTGTCCAAAGCGTGTTGACGATCAGCAGGAGCGCGCAGGCGATGAAGATGACGGGCGGCCAAGGGAACGCGGGCGTCCGATAGGCAGGTGCCGGAAGTTTGCGGCGGAAATAGAATAAACTGAATGTGTTGAGTGCGTAGAAGATCCACGACGCAAACACGATACTGTCCGTGAGTTGATCGAAGGTGCCCGAGGCGGCGAGCACGCACGCCCACAAGCCTTGAACGATCGTACTCCCGACAGGTGAGTGCGTGCGTGCGTTCGCCTCACCGAGCCACGACCACATCAAGCCGTCGCGGGCCATCGCGTATGGAACGCGGGCGCCGGTCAGAATCGTTCCGTTCATGGCGCCTAGCGCCGAAAAGACGAAGGCGAGGGAAAGGATGCCGACTGCGCCGCCGCCGAAACTTTGCAAGGCGGCCTTTGTCGCGACCGGCAATGCGTCGGGATAAAGGGTGGAGTGCGAATTTACGACTTCCTCAAACGGCAAGGCGTAAAAATAAGCGAGATTGGCCCCCGCGTACAAAAAGAGCACGGCCACGAGTCCCCATGCGAGCGATTGCGGAATCACGCGATCGGGGTCGCGAATTTCGCCCGCCGCCATCGGCAGATTGTTCCAGCCGTCGAAAGCCCAAAGTGCCGCAAGAACCGCCGACCCGAAGCCGGACCAGCTCTTCCATCCGCCTGATGAGGCCGCGTCGCTGAGATGATGCCAGCTCGTGCCCGCTCCGAACGCCAGTATTGATGCCGCCAGCCCGAAGATCATGAGAATCTTCACCGCGGTCATCACGGCTTGCACCCCTCCGCCGAAGTGAACGGAGAAGCAATTGAGCACGGTGAAAAAGACGATAAGCGCAATCGCCATCTCGATCCGGTGATTCGCCATCGGCAGAAAACTTTCGAGAAACGTCACCGAGGCGATCGCATATGCGGCGATCGAACCTGGCGAGGCGATCCAGAATCGCGTCCATCCAAAGAGAAAGCCGGCGAGCGGGCCGTACGCCTCGCGCAAAAAGACGTATTCGCCGCCAGCCGCCGGAAACAGGCAACTCAGCTCGGCGTATGTCAGCGCCCCCATGAACGAGAGCGCGCCGGCCGTCAGCCAGGCGAGTAAAACATAGAGCGGGGGGCCGGCGTCTTGAGCCATCACCGCCGTCTTCAAGAATACCCCAGTTCCGATGATGGACCCGACCACGATCGCGAAGGACTCTTTGAAACCCAGCCGCCGCAGCAAATGGACGTTTGTCATAGAAACCCTCGCCGGAAACCCGCGACTTCGTCGCGGGAGGGCTGTTCCTGAATGCCTGGAAGATTGGCTATGCGAGGACAATCCGGTTCGTGTGATCGATGTTTTTGTTAGCGGGCCAGCGACCGGCCTCACCCACCGCAGCCAACAGGAACTGCCCTTCGCGGATTTTGCATTGAGCGGGAAGGCTCCCGCTACCTCCCCTGCGGCATCCGCTAAGCGCGTGGTGGCCGCCGCCGCTCGTGGAACCACGCACGGTACTGCGTCATCTTCGCGCGCTGCGCCTGCGGTGCATGCCGCCTGCACGTCGCCGCCTCATCGCTCTTGTCCGGTGCACCCCACCGCAGTTCGACGCAGTCGTTCAGGTTGTACGCCATCTCAAGATCCGCAGCACGATCAATCACATCATTGAGCGTGAGCGTCCATGCGGAGCCATCGCTGCGGGTATAGGAAAAATTCCTCGTCGAAAGCGCCGATGCAAGCACGCGCTCCAATTCGGTCTTCACCTCCGCCAGGCTCTTATTCTTCGGCATCGCGAAGCGTTCGGGCCGCCGCGCGACGCGCTCCGGGAAGCCGCGCACCACATCGAGCGCAATCAGCAGCCGCAAATCGCGTGCGGGCGTGGCAAAATCTTCCCACGCCCCGGTGGTCTCGAAGATCGACGCACCGTTCGGCATGTCCACGTCGCGGTGCCCGCCGTTCTGGAACTTCCGCCCGTTTTCGACCGAGGTCACGCGCGCCTTCACCTGCTCTTCAAGCGACGCGATCGCCTCCGTCATCGCGCGCACAGGATCGAGTGGCGCCGGCGATATCACGTCATCCATGCGATCGTAAAAGCCTTCAATCCCGAGCCGCGACTGATCGAGCGAAAAATCGGCGTATTGCGGATTTTTCGCAATTTCGTCGTTGGTAAGCCGTCGCAACGCGCCCTTCTGCCCGAGCACAACCGGCCGGAAATGCTTGAATCCCGGGCCGCCGAGAGTCGGGTCCTGCGCAAACAGGAAATTGCCGCGCCAAAAACGCTTCCGTGCGACGGTGCCGTCAGGCTGCCCGTCGACTGCGAGAATGACGCCGGCCGCGCGGTCCGACTGCGCAACCCGCCGCACGATCATCAATATGTGCCCGTAGGGATCGGCAAAAACGGTTCCCGGGCGCAGCGTCTCCTGCTTGAGCGGCACCGGATAGTAATCGGTGTTGTTGTCGCTCAGCGCCGTCCGTGCGGAACCGGAGTGTACGCTGTCGGAGACAATTCCAATAAAATCGCCGAACGACGCCGCCAGGCCCAGCCGTTTTGGCGCAGGCGGGGGCGCTGCCGCTGGCGAAGGGGCGCCCGTCATCGCCAGTGCACCCGGCGCAGTTCCTGGTACGGGCTTCGGCGGCGGACGAGCCGCTTCAGCATTTTGAATGCTGAACCACTGCGGGCAATACGGCGGCTTGCCTCCGCCGCCGCGCGAGCACTTCGAGAACCCGAATGGCAGCCCCATCTTGAACGCGAAATATGCGCGCAGGACGTAGGGAAGGTCGGCACAGTCGGGGCGAAGGACGATTCTCATCTCGTCCTCCCCAAGACCCAAATGATTGAACAGGAAATTGCGGGAGCGGTCGCGCAGCACCAGGTGCAGCGCCGGCCACGATGGCTCTGCATCCAGCGGGTCGTCGAAAAGCTTCTCGATCCAGGCGGAGAACAGGTTTTCCGTTGCCCGGCTCCAGGTATTGCGCAAGGGCCAGGTGCTTCCCGTGATCGAGCCGGGCCGTGGCGGCGCATCCGGACGCACTTTGATTTCGCGCGTGACCGTGCTGCAGGCGTCGCGCACGAGCGTTGCACGCCAGGTCCCGGCAGCCGGCGAGTTGATCTCCGCGAGCCAGAAATACGGCGGTCCACCGTGGCGCTCTCGCGATTGAGCGGCAACGCTTCCATCGGGTGCAGTCAGCCGAATCTCGCCCTCAAGGGGTTTCTCCGCGGCGAACACGACGCGAAGCGGAGCACCCTTCCACGGCGCGATTGGCGAGGCCAAGAACGCTAGCTCGGCCGCATCTTCACAGGCGCCGGGTGGACCTTCGGCCCGCGAGTCCACTCCCGAACAAAGGACGAAGAGAAGTGCGCCGGCAATCAGCGATAAGGCTGACCTTGGAGCAAGGACAAACTGGCGCTGTGGAAACAAAGTTGTGCCTCTTGCCATCTCGTGCCGTGCCGCACCCCTGCTTATCGCGCAAACTATGGCTGAAATCATGGCAAAAATCGATTTGCTTGACTGGCATACCGATCCGAGCCGGCAAAGTCGCGGCGCGCGAAGCTATGGCTCACCTCAACTGCAGCAGCACGAACCATTTCTTGTCATTGAGCGAGCATGTCTTGTGAAGGCCCGGCGCCTGCGCCGGGTGGCCCGCGGGCTGGGGCAAGTTCCAATGGCGGGGGCCGCCGCAATTGCCCTTCTGCGAAGCCGAAAATGTCAGGTTCTGGCGCAGGTTCAGCTTCCTGGCAGTGACCGCCTGATTGACGTTGCCGCCAATGGTGTAAACCTTGCGCGCAGCCTTATCGACATGCGCGACGACCTCGCAATGGGTGCGCCGGACCGAGCGCGCTTGGACGCTGCCGTCGAGTTCTGCCCGGATGCGCTCGCGCACCGCCTCGTCGCTGGCGTCGGCGAGCTCGGGCTCGCGTTGCTGGCACATCAAATCACCCACGCGCGGTCTGGTTGTGAGCGGGCAAGCGCGATAGATTCCCTCGCGGGGTTCGTTTTTCAGCTCGGCCGCGCTGACCGCGAAAGCGTCGTAGATATAGACCCGATGGGCGTTGGCGAACTGGAATGCGTTCGGCGCCACGCCCGATTGCCGTATCACGTAACTGATGAAGGCTGCTGACCATGAGGTATCGACGATGGCGGCGCGCAACGCCGTCTCACGCAGGATTTCGCGCATATCCGGATCGGACACGCCCTCGGCCAGGCGCAGCAGCTCGGCGGCAGAGGTTCGCAACAGCGCCGCCTCCTGGCTGTCCTGCGTCGAGGCCGAAGCGTCGCGGTATCCACGCACCTCAAGCTTGCTCGCAGGGTCGTCGCCAAACAGCCCTCGCCAGTATTTCAGTACCTGCCACCAGCCGAAATGGTCAAGTCGCGCCTGTGGGCTGCCTCCGTCGTCCTCCTCGTGCTCGGCCTCTGTCAGCCCGAAGCGGAACAGACGGCCGTCAGAATCAATCTGATGGCCGTCGAAGCGGGTGAACTCGTCGATCGCAGTCTGCGCAATGTGCTGGCCAAGCTGCGTTGGCGCCTTCGCGGCGGTGACGTTGCAGGTCGCTTGCACGCTATTCCAGAACTTCATGGCGGTGCGGTCGGCCTGCGCGAATGCCGGCTGGGCGGCTAAAGCGATCGCAGCAACAATGGCGCAAACAGGGGTACGCATAATCGCTCCTTGGCAGGTGAACGGCACTAACTCGTCCCACAGGACGAAGCCCGATCATCCCGACCCGAGGATGCAGTCCTGAAAAGGAGGGACAATCAATGCCTTGTACCAATACTGGCGAGGGCGATAAACAGTGGTGTCTGCCGCCCCAAGCTTGAGAACTGCCCTTGCGAATCGGTGGGGCAAATGGAAGGAGATTGTTTCGGTACGCGACCCTCATGGTAAACAGCGCCCCGGTGGCCTGCCGCGAGCTTTGCTAGCAATAGCGCATTACTGCTTCCACAAACCTGCGGCGGGCTTGACCAATCAGACTTGTGGAAGACCTCACAGGGTGAACACGATTTGACAACAGGATCATGGCCAAGTCCCGTTTCGGGCTTATCACCAGGGAAACGCCGGTAAAGCCGGTGTGCCCGACGGCATCGCCATCATCGAGTCCGTTCATGTAGCTCGGCCGCAACCGATCCCAGCCTAATCCATATTCTCCTTCGCTGTCCTGCCATTGACGCGACCACATAAGCCTTATGCTCGCGGTGGACAATGTCCTTGCCGGGCCCTTGTCATGGCCCATCATCGATCTGGCAAACTTGCCGAGATCACGCGCCGTCGTGAAAATTCCGGCGTGGCCCGCCACTCCACCCATCAGGTACGCGCGCTCATCATGAACAATGCCGCGTAACAATCCACCACGATCGACATCAATTTCCGTTGGAACAACGCGTCGTAAAAGCGCCTCCGGGGGAACGAACATTGTCTCGCTCATCCCTAACGGTTCGAAGATTTCGTTTTGACAGTATTTATCCAGCGTGAGACCCGTTAAGGATTCGACTATAACGCCGAGAAGAATATAACCCAAATCATCGTAGATACGGCCAGTGCCCGGTAGATACAAAAGGTTTATCGAACAAATTGACTCCAAAATTTCGTCACGAGATTTGAGGTGTCGGGAAAGCGGCTCACCGCCCGGGAATCCGGCCGTATGTGCGAGCAATTGAAATATTGTTATTTTGTCCTTCGGTACTTGTCTCAGCCGCGGAACAAAATTAAGAGCCCGGTCGTGCAGAGCGAGTTGCTTGCGCTCCACCAATTGCATGATCGCCGTAGCCGTTGCCAGGATTTTGGTCAGCGACGCAACATCAAAGATGGACTCGTCCGAAATGGGGCGAGCAGCTGGATCGTACGTCTCACGTCCGAATGGAATATATATCTCCTCCGTGCTCGATATCAGTGCAGCAACTGCGCCAGGAAATATTCTGTCCTGAACGGAGTCCCTCAGGACTGAAAGTACCTCTGCACTCAGCCCTTGTGATCGCCTGTTCGCCGTCATCGCCAATTGGCCTTCACCTGGTGCAGATGACACTGTAATCGAGGTAACCAGCCGCTCAAACTGCCAAATGCCCGCTGAACGCGGATTCGCAGGTGGTGGTCCGTGCGGCATCCGGATTCATCGCCAACACCAGGTTGGCAAGGCGACCGCGCTCGCCATACCCGAACCTTTCTCGGCGTGCCGACGCGGAATGATTGACGCCGCCGGTTGATCACCCTGTTCGCCGGCGCGGCAGCGGCTCACGTTGCGATCCGTGAGCGGCTGGTGAAAATTCCCTCTGCAAAGGCGACATCGTGTTCACCTTGTGACGGCTCGTCACAATGCGTTGTCGCGGACATATAAATAATTGGCCGGAAGCTGCATGCGCAGACAGGCCTCTACGGCTGGATTGGTGGCAAGAACAAGGCGATCCGTAAACGATCCGATTTGCCGCACCATTGCGGCCTCCCAAGCATTCAAGCGGTGTTCGGTGAGGCCCACAATTGCCCGCAGCCAACGAGGTGTCAGATCAACCGCGGCCCGTATCAGCAGTGGCTGCAGCGGCCTCAGCGGCAACGGTAGAATGGGCGCTGAACGCATGATCGCCAGGAACTCGAACAAAATGTCCGAGCGCTCCAGTCGATTGGCCATGGCCTCAAACTGCAGCTTAAAGGCTGCTTCCGACGTCGGTGCTGTGGCGCCGTAAAGCCTCGCCGCCAGGGTTCCTTCGGCATAATAACGGTCGCGCTGCACGTCAGAGAGCGGTCGGACATAGGTATGATAAGCCTGCAGAAAGCCGTAAGCTGCCGTAGCCTGAACCCAATTCAGAAGCTCCGGGTCATTGGCGCGGTAGATTTCCCCTGCCGGCGTCAAGCCGACGACTCTATCGTGCATTCGGCGAATGCCGGCGATCATAGCCTCGGCCTTGCCGCGAGCTCCGTAGATCGTAACCATGGCGGCAAGTCCTGTCCGCCGCAGCCGCCGACTTGGATCGCTACGGAAGGTCGTGTGCTCCCACACGCCGGTGCGCACGCGGGGCTCTGCGAGTTCCAATATGACGGCCGCGACGCCGCCAATGAAAAGCGACAACGGGTTCTTGAACACACGCCACGATACTGAGTCCGGCGACACAAGTGCGGCCTCGCCAGCAGGCCGCAAGAAATCCGCGGAGAATTGGTCGCCCGGATCAAACAGCGCCCGCGTCGCCGCCTCCAAGCCGCTCCGTACCGGCCAAGGCAGCGCGATCGGCGCGGTCACTGTTGCGAACTCTTCATTTGCTTTGCCCGAGTATCGCTTCG
>JASHRR010000030.1 GCA_030037185.1 Xanthobacteraceae bacterium
AGGACGTCGCTCTAAAGCTTGGTGCCCGCTATGGCTCGGCGGGATGGTATGCGCCGCCTGGAGTTGATCTTTCTGGTTTCAGCGAGCGGGGTTGGCTATAGTCCCAGCGCGTGGCAGCTTGCCGCTGCTGCTGGCGACGAGCCTGCGTCAGAGAATGTACGGGCGACCAGCTTGCGGTACCACGCCAGGATCGTGTCCGGCCGAGCGACGGTTGCACCTCGCCGAGAACCTTGCGACCCAGGCGATGACCAATCTCGCCGAGCGTGGCTCGCTCGGGCGTCCGAGAGCATCAGCCGGCCTTTCAGCTGGTCTTTCAGGATGCGGTTTTCGGTGGCCGGATATTCGTTCCGGGCCAGCAGCTCTTGATCCACCGTCCTTGTGACGTAGGCCAGCATGCGCGCCCAATCCATAACGGCCTCTTTGCGCCGATCCCCTGTGGTGGCGATCGCCCAAAAAAAGTACCGGAACGCCTCCGGCACCGCTATGCTGGCCGTGGACAACTGACCGTCCCATCAGCCGTTTTAGTTTTTTGACCTTACGGGCCCTGCCGGTCATCAGTATCTCGGGTCTTTACAATTGTGCGCCTCGGAAAACGTAGCCGGTTCACGCTCATTCCCCCAGATTGTTTTGCCCGCTCGCCGTGGATTCTGTAAAAAATGCTGGTTCCGACCGCTCAGGTAAAGATCGATCGCTGCCTTTGCGTCATCTACTGATTTAAAATCGCTGTTGTGAATGACTGCGCGAGACATCCCGCTGAATACCGACTCAATAACGTTCAAAAATTGTGCTCTCGAAGGCAGGGGCGCAAGCTCAATAGTAGGTGCGCGATCGTAATCGGCCCAGCCATTCCAGAAGCTTACCCGCTCTCGTAATGCTTTCGAAATGTGCCACCCAGCGGCATCCCACGAAATATAAATCTTTTTCATTGATCTATGTTTACGACGTAGAATATCGACCATCTTAATCATTTCAGTCGTGTTTTTTGCCTCAGAATAGAAATGCGTAATCTGATTCGTTTGAAGTTCAAGCGCCCCCGTCAGTATTATTTTTCCTCGTCGCTTTTGCCATTGGGGTACCGTTGGAAACTCACTTGGGGCACAAAGCTTCTTTCCAGGCATCAATCTTATGCTGAACGGGCCGTATTCATCGATCGAGAAGAAGCATTCGTCGTCCGCCAAGCTCATAAGTATCTGCTTAATCGTGTCAATCTTAGACCTGTATTCTGGATCATTGCTCGTAAGTACGATTTTCGCTTTACGCCATTGATAGCTCCTTGCGCGTATCATGCGCCGAATCGTCCAAATGGATACGTGAGTCCCGATGTTTTTCAACGCGGCGTGCAGATCGATTTGACGCCAATTTGTTCGATGAAAGCCATGTAATCCTGGAGGTTCATGCAGCGTTTTGAAAACAACGCTAGCGATCGTCTTGTCTTGAAAGCGCTGGTTTTCTCGCGATATTGGCTTCATGAGACCGCGGTATCCTTCTTTGAGAAATGTGTCTTTCCATCGATATAATGATGCGCAGCTAGCGACGGGATATTTGGATACATCACCGAGGGGAAGGCCACAAACTACGGCCAACGCCAAAAGCGCCTTATTTCGATGCGAAAGAGTCCCTGACCTACAGGAAGTCAGTATCTCGTGAATCGATTCGTGAGCCTGAGCATCGGTGGGTAGATCAGATAGCTCTAATGTTCCTTGATGTGCGCATCGCAAAAACTCGGATACGACCAGGAACCGCTGCTCCATAGAGGGATCATTCTCGTCCTGCCAACGCCGAACGCGCCGCTCTATCGTGCGACGGACACCCTGGCCGATTTCTGGATAGCGGTCGTAAATCTGTCGTAACACGACGACTGGACGTAGCCCAGGAGTGGCTCTGAGCATCGGCACAATCTCACTCTCCCAAATCCTATCAATGGGCTCACACGAGCGGCGTCCTCCTCTCCGCGGTGCCAAATGTGGGATGGGTAGCCCGCGTCTCAGCTCCCAGTTCTCACTGCGAAGCCCAGCAAGCTGCTGCTCCAGCGTCAGAATTCTGGACTTGTCGCGGCTGTCCCTCGGGACTGGGTCGGGCACCTTTGCGGGGATGTCGAGTCCAAGCTCCGCGATGGCCTCATCGAGCACCTTCTCGAACCGCTTGTTCTGGGTGAATGTCTCCCTGTTGAAGCCGCAGGCCGTGGCGACTGCGGTCTTGTTCACCTTGCCTCCGCGACTGGGCAGCTTCAGACCGGCGTCCCTGAGGCGCTCAATGTACACTTCGAGCCGGCGATAGTTCTCGCCGCTGATCAGTTGGAACGTGTTCAGGCTCATTGCTGCTTCCCGTGGGGGCTCACACGGAGTTGGTCGAAGTCGCGATTTCTAAGCCCGGGAAGCGTCACTGCAAAGTTGAAGCACACAACATGGTTATGACGTAGGGCGAGCGAGCCTGAGGTGGCCGGTGGCAGTCATTCCGACGCCGGTCGGATCGCTGCACTGAACTGGCGACGAACAGGCCGTCGGCACGCGCTGCGACGGTCATGCTTTGAGGCGCAATTCTTCGCTCACTCCGGTCAGGAGCTCGTCGATGGCGTCGACGGTTTGCGGAGGCACAGTTTCGCCGCCTCCCAAGGTCACGGAGATCTGGAACTCCAAGGCGTGCCCGCTGCAGCCTTGAGGACATCGACAGCACGTCGGCCAGGTCCTGCAAGCCTGATGGCGGCATCGACGCCGAAGCGGTGTAGGTGCCCTTCCGCGTTGGCTTTGAATACCGGTTGGTTGGGTTCCGCTGCACCGGTCGATGGGTGCCAGGTGCTAGATCACAATGCAACAGGGAGGAGATGAAACCCCAGAAACCGCCGGGGCTCGTCGCCTTTGCGGGACACGCCGGGATAACGTCCCCCACTTGTCCCGTAGCATCACACGATCGCTTGACGGGGCATAGCGGGACAATGTCCCACACTTGTCCCACTCGGTCACCACCGTCGGTTAATGCTACTGTATCATAAATTCCATCTCTGGCTGCTGCGAATGCG
>JASHRR010000031.1 GCA_030037185.1 Xanthobacteraceae bacterium
TTTGTATCCGACAAGGCGGCTGCGATCAGGGGCGCGACCCACATCGTGTTGACCCACGGCCACGCCGATCATGTGGGCGACGCCCTCGAGATCTCGGCCGAGACTGGCGCGCCGGTCGTTACCAACTACGACCTGTGCATGTGGCTTGCCGGTAAGGGCCTGCAGAAATTCGACCCAATGAATACCGGCGGAACTACTGATCAGGGCTCCTTCACGGTGACGCTCGTGCGTGCTGACCATTCCTCCGGAGATATGGCGAACGGTGTAGCCGTCTCTCTCGGCAATCCGTGCGGCGCCATCATCAAGGCGCCCGGCGAGCCCACCGTTTACCACATGGGCGACACCGATATCTTCTCCGACATGGGCCTGATTGCCGAGATCCACCAGCCCAAGGTCGCCTTTGTGCCGATCGGCGACCGCTTCACCATGAATCCAGTCACGGCCGCGCTCGCGGTCAAACGCTTCTTCAAACTCGACAAGGTCATCCCGTGCCACTATGGCTCGTTCCCGATCATCGAGCCCAACGCCGACAAGTTTCTCGCCGAGATGAAGGGACATGCCACGGCCGTGGTGGTGCCGGAAAAGGGCAAAGCGGTGGTCGTATAGGACGTCAGCGCATTTCCTTTTCTGATTAAGAGCACCAAGAAAGCACCGCGACCTCGGCTCCAAAAAGCCGGGCTTTTCCTCCTGTCCTCTTGCATTTGAAGCCTCCACTTATTCAACTATTTACTTGCTTTTTGAAATCGTGGTTGGCGGTTGAGGGGAATAGCTTGTGCCTCGTAAGTCCGAGCGCGGAAACGCTTATCCGACCCTCCAGGTAACTGCAAGCAGTCCCGAGCGAACGGCGTTTTGAGGTCTTTGAACCGGCGAGAGGCAAGGGCCACGGCCTTCCCAACGCTCCTTAGAGCGTCAAAGGCTGGCCCTTCGAACCCATTGCGAGGCCTCGGGGGTTGTAACTGCCGCCTTTGCCGGATCCCGTCTGATTGGCAGCGCGTTGCCGATGCGTGGGGCGTTGACGCTCGCCGCGGCGGTATTTCTTGATCAGCTGGGGCGGTCGCGGTTCGACGAGGATAGCAGCGACGAGCAGCGCGCGTGAGGCTCGAGGAAGCTAAAGCGGCGCATACGCGAAGGAACCAACTCATCGACGATGAGCATCACCTTTGCGCTGGCGAACGCGGCAAAATTATCTCACCGCGCGGCTGCGTCCGCCGGTACAGGCTATCTCGCGGCGCGCGCCGCGACCCGCGGCATCTCGGTCAATAATTGGGTAAACGAACTCTTGCCTGAAGGTATCGAGCTCATTCGAAGCTGCGAGATAGCTTTGCTCCGTTAGTGGCGGCGCGATTTGCGCCGGCGATGCTTCGGGCTTTCTTCGCCGATAACCGGACTTGCGCTCCTGGGCAGAGTTCCCTGCCCGACGACGGGAGGTAGGGCGGGATTGTAGAATGGATTTTTGATGCACTGACTGCCGAATCCCCGATTCCTTCCGTCCACAGAACACTGTTCTCGGGTCATAAAGACGCAGTCGACGGCTCTGGTGTCGCCAATAATGCACCATGGATAATTTACATACGCATTGGCTTTCCCCGATGCGGCAACGAGCGCACACAGTACCAATCCGGCAACGATCGATTTTTTCATGTTGTTATCCTCCCTTTGTGAACGTGCAGATATGGTCAGCCGACTTCCTTGTCGGTGAACTATTCAATCTGACGAAGAAACCGGCTTCGTCCTTGGGAATCGTGGATGCTTTGCCTACGGGAGACCGATTTCGGCCTCCGCGAGATCACAGTCTGAATCGCGTTCCGGATCGTTGATGCCCGCAACCATCGCCTGATCAAATTCGGGCAGCGGACGTAATGGTGATGATTCGTTCCATCGGAACGCGATCGCCTTATAAAGTTTACCTTAAATTGCAGGGCGAGACAAGCTCGGCCCGACAGCGATGTGACAGCGATGAAGGCTGATCGACACGGCTTCGGCCCTCGGAGGTGCATCGAGCCCGCAGCCCGATCGCCAAACGATTTTTTTGACAGCTCGCGTTGATGTTGCGAGATAACCGTGCTGTTGCAAGCAAAAATCGAAGCTATAGGTTTTTCCAATTTCTCGCAGAACGTTTTCCAAACGAAAAATCCACACGAAGGGCCCGCTCACACGCCCTTCCATCCGGTCGACGGTCGTCGGCGCTCGGACGGTTGGCCTACATTATTGCGCGGCATGATCGACCGGCCCAACCTGGTGTGGTGCCGACTTCACATTCCGGTTGGCCGCAGCTCACCCTCGCGGCGATCACCGGATTCGGCGAGCCGTGGGTGCTGAACGGCTAGCGCCTGCGCCACAGCCGCTCGATGAAGACGCTGGTCCATCCAGCGCCGGCGGCCGTCCAGCGATATTCGAAATCTTATTGCCGCTGCAGGCCCTCAGCTTGTCGCACGAGCCTTGTTTCGGCTGAGCCTCACCCATCTGGGTCGATTCGAGCGCTTTCTGAGACGTCGCCGCAGTAAGTTCGCAAATGACTGTTTGGCAGCTTCTGTGAAAAAGTCGGACTTTCGAATTTTGAATCGGCGCCAACAGCTGAACTAGGCAGACGCGCAGTTTTGCGCCTGGGTATATTTTTAGTTTTCGTCGACCGAAAACAAGCGCGGACCTCGGTTTATCGGGGCGCAATATAGGGCGCCGACGCCCGCTTCGGAAAGCATCGGCCTCCGGCTCTGTGCGGTCGCTCAGCGCCGCCTGACCTACGGGTCCGCGCTTCCGCAAAGGGAT
>JASHRR010000307.1 GCA_030037185.1 Xanthobacteraceae bacterium
TGATCGCTTTCGCGCTGCGGCGTCAGCCAGCTTATCCCTGATGACGCAAGAGCCGACGCCGCTGGACGCCGAAATTCGCGCCCGCATCGCGCGCGCGGGGCCCATTCCGGTGGCCGAGTTCATGGACACGTGCCTGTACGATCCGCAGTACGGGTATTACCGCCGGCGCGCTCGGTTGGGCGCGGCCGGCGATTTCATCACGGCGCCGGAGATCAGTCAGATGTTCGGCGAACTGATCGGGCTGTGGGCGGCAGAGGTGTGGCGGTCCATGGATGAGCCCGATCCGGTGGCGCTGATCGAGTTCGGTCCGGGCCGCGGCACGATGATGAGAGACGCGCTGCGCGCCGCGCGGGCGGTGCCGGCGTTCCGCCGCGCCGTGCGCGTGCACCTGATCGAGACGAGCCCCGCTCTGCAATCCCAGCAACGTCAGACCTTAAGCGGCGTCGATGTCGCAATGCAGTGGCATGCGGGCATCGATGAAGTGCCCGCGGCTGCCTCCATTATCGTGGCGAACGAATTCTTCGACGCGCTGCCGATCCGCCAGGCTGAGCGCCGCACCACCGGCTGGCACGAGCGCCTGATCGCGGTTGACGCCAGTGGGGCGCTGGTGCTCACCGTGGCGTGCGATCCGCTCACCGATCTTGAGCTGCCGCCGGCGGTGGCGAACGCGCGAATCGGCGAGACTTTCGAGTGGCGGCCTCGCAAATTCGCGACCAAGATCGCCCGCCGCGCCGCCGACCGCGGAGCGGCACTCATCATTGACTACGGCCACGTCAACAGCGCGACGGGCGACACCTTGCAGGCGGTACGGTTGCATCGATACGCCAATCCGCTGACATTGCCGGGATTGACCGACCTCACGGCCCATGTCGACTTCGAGGCGCTTGGCAGGGCGGCGCGGGAAGCGGGCGCCCGCGTCCACGGGCCGACGGAGCAGGGCAGATGGTTGAAAGGCCTCGGCATAGAGGCCCGGGCCGCGATGCTCAGGGCCAATGCGCCCGAATCGAAACGCGCCGATATCGCGGCGGCCCTCTGGCGTCTCACCGGAACCGGGCCGGACCAGATGGGTTCGCTGTTCAAGGTGATCGGGTTTTCGGCGCCTGCGATGAGGTGTCTGCCGGGGTTCACACCATGACGCGGCCGCTTCACGCGCACGGACTGGCGCGACTTGCGGGCGTCCGGCATGCGTTTTTCACGCGGGCCGGCGGTGTTTCAAATGGCGTCTATGCGAGCCTCAATGCCGGGGTTGGCTCCAATGATGAGCCGCTGAAGGTGGCAGAAAACCGCGCCCGCATGGCAGCAGCCCTGGGGGTGCTGCCCGGGCGTCTCCTCACCTGCTATCAGATCCACTCTGCCAATGCTGTTGCCGTGGTCGCGCCCTGGGGGCCGGAGGCGCGCCCGCGCGCCGACGCAATCGTGACGGGCGCCGTGGGTCTCGCGGTCGGCGTCTCGACGGCGGATTGCGGGCCTGTGCTGTTGGCGGATGCGCAGGCGCGCGTCATTGGCGCCGCGCATGCGGGCTGGCGGGGCGCCCTCGCCGGCGTCACCGATGAGGCCATCGCCGCCATGGAGCGTCTTGGCGCCGTACGGCAGCGAATGGTTGCGGCGCTGGGCCCGATGATCCGGCAGCCGAACTACGAGACCGGTACCGACGTGTGGGACCGCTTCGTTGCCGCCGACCCTGCCAATGCCCGCTTCTTCCGCCCGAGCACGCGCGAGCGGCATTTCATGTTCGACCTTGCCGGCTATGTGGTGGCCCGCCTCGCCGCTGCCGGCATCGGGATGATCGAGGACATCGAGGCCTGCACCTATGCGGACCCGGATAAGTTCTTCAGCTACCGGCGCATGACCCATCGCGGCGAGGCTGACTACGGCCGGCATATCAACGCGATTGTGTTGACCTGAGCGGCCGCGGCCTATGCATTGCAGCAATGCGAAAAGCAATTGTCTCCCCGAATGCGGATTGGGCCCGGCGGGCAGCTGATTCGCTATAGTTTAGCGTTGCTTAGCAAACCTCCCAGCGATCCGGCACGGCCGTGAACAGGCGTGACCGAACGGTTCGGTCACCTTGAAACTTTGCCAGCCTGTCCTACTTGACCGAACGGTTCGGTTCGAACCTGAAAACCACACTGAAACTTTGTCAATTAGCTGGAAGAAACACCCATGATCACCAAACCCAAAGCTTTCGTGATCGCCGCAGTCCTTGCCGCACTCGCAGCGCCGGGGGTCGCTATCCCGGCCTTTGCAAAAGACAATAATCCCACCCCCGCCTGGGATACTTGCTTTGCGCTTGCGATTGAGCGGGGGGCTGGACCGCACCATGGAGGAGGCAGCAAGGAGCTGTCGCAGCATAAAGCATTCATGAATCAATGCATGGCGGGAAAAATTCCCCTCAGCGGCGGTGCGAGCGCATCGGCAGCGGCAAGGGCGCGCTGAGCGCGCAACGCTTTGGCGACGCGCGAACGCCTCGCCGCCGTTCCTCGGGAAAAACGGCCGGTCGACAGACCGGCCGCTCTTTTTCACGGGCAGCCTTTCGTCGGCTTGCGGCCCGCGACCCCGCGTTACCGCTGCCGCGGTCAAGCAAACGGTGAAGATCCGTCATCCGGTCTTCACCGGATAGACCGGCGTCTCTCCCGACAGCACGCGCGCCACATCGCTCGCGCATTTGGTCTGCAGTTCCTCAAGCGCCTCGACGGAATAAAACGCCGTGTGCGGCGTCAGGATCACGTTGTCGCGGCCGAGCAGGGGCGAATCTGCCGCCAGCGGCTCGACTGCCACCACGTCGAGCGCGGCGCCGGCGAGATGGCCGCTGTCGAGTGCCGCGGCCAGGGCGGGCTCGTCGATCAGGGGGCCGCGCGCGGTATTGACCACGAAAGCGCCCTTCTTCATCCTGGCGAACGCAGCCGTATTCATGAGGCCGCGGGTTGCGGGCAACAGCGGCGCATGGATTGAGACGAAATCCGAACCTCCGAGAAGGTCTTCGAGACTCGTGGCCTCGACGCCGAGCGCTTTCATGACCGTCGCCGGTACGTAGGGGTCGTAGGACATCACTCTCAAACCGAACGCCTTCGCTTTCGGAGCGATCGCCCGCGGGATATTGCCGAACCCGATGAGGCCGAGCACCTGGCCTTCGAGCCGGCGCAAGGGCACGATGGGCGGCACCTCCCAGCGGCCGGACTGCACCAGCCGGTTGGAAAACGGGATCTTGCG
>JASHRR010000308.1 GCA_030037185.1 Xanthobacteraceae bacterium
TCATCGTTGTGGCCGAGGTTGCGCGCGTCCAGCGGAAGGCTTCGGCCGGCGGTGCGTCCGACCGCGGTGTGAATATGAAGATTGACCGGACCTTGGCATGCGCGGCCGATCGGCAAGCATGGAGGCACCAGCCCGGCGTGACTCCGACCGAGATGTCGAGGCGAGCGGCCGGCCGCGTTGCCGCTTGCGAGCAAGACCGGCCCTGATGGTAAAGTGCATTTCTCGGTCCGAGCCGAGAATCCCGTCCACAGGCTTTCCGGCAGCGCCGCTTGGGCAGAGCGCGCATCGCTGCTAACGCTTCGCCTGGATGCAGCGCCGTGATTCGCGGCGAAGGCGCCGAGGCGGCAAGCGCGATGAAATTCGTTCACGCGGCAGATCTCCACCTGGACAGCCCGCTGTTAGCGTTGTCGCGCCAGGATGCCCGGCAGGTCGAGCGCATGCGCCGCGCCACCCGCGAGGCATTCGAGCGCCTGGTCGATCTGTGCATCGACCAGGAGGTGGCATTGTTGCTGCTCGCAGGAGATCTCTATGACCACGATTGTCCGAACATGCAGATCGCGGTGTTCCTTCGCAAGGAGCTGAGCCGGCTGGAGCAGAGGGGAATTCGCGTCGTCATCATCAAAGGCAATCATGACGCCGACAACAAGATCACCAGCGCGCTCGCGCTGCCGGCAAACACCCGCCTGCTCGGCGAACGAAAGCCGGAGACGATCGCCTTCGACGATCTGCCGGTACGCATTGCACTCCATGGACAGAGCCTCAAGAGAGGGCCGGTTCCCGAGAATCTTGCCGTGTCCTATCCGGCGGCGCTGCGCGGCTACTACAACATCGGCCTCTTGCATACCTCGCTCGCCGGCGCCGCCGACCACGATCCCTATGCGCCGTGCACCTTGCAAGAGCTGACGACCCGCGGCTATGACTACTGGGCGCTCGGCCACATCCATAAACGCGCCGTCCTTGCCCGCGACCCATGCGTGATCTTCCCGGGAAACCTGCAGGGCCGGCACGCCAAGGAGAGCGGCCCGAAGGGCTGTTTCGTGGTGGAGGTCGACGACGCCGGCCGAACCGTCGCGGCGGAATTCGTTGCCCTCGACGTCGTGCGCTGGCACCGCGCCGAGGTCGATCTGAAAGGCCGGAACCTCGAGGCGGAGTTGGTCGAGGCCATTCGGGGCGCTCTAATGCAGGCCCACCGAGACGGCGAGGGCCGCCCCGGCGCCGTGCGTGTGGTGCTGACGGGCGCTACATCGCTTTATCCCTACATCGAACGCAGGCCGCTTCGTCTGCGTCAAACGGTGCTCGAGCTAGCCGCCGAAATCGCCGGCGACGACATGTGGATCGAGAAGATCGTCAACAGCGCCGATCCGCCTGCTGATCGCCTTGATTCGATGCCGAACGACGAGACGCATGATCTCGTCGGCATCATGCAGGAACTTGCCGGCAATGCGGCGCTGATCGGACCTCTGCTGGCAAAGGAGCTTGAACCGTTACGAAGCAAGCTTCCGGAAGAACTGAAAGACCTTCCCTGCCTCAAGCTGATGGAGACGCCGGGCCGGTGTAAAGATGCACTCGACAGGCTGCGGCCGCGGATAGCCGCCCGTCTTGCCGCACAGGAGGATGGGTGATGCGCATCCTCGGGCTCCACTTGCGCGCCTACGGCCATTTTACCGGCTATTCGCTCGCGTTCGGCGCGGGGCCAGGCCTTCACCTCATTTACGGCAACAACGAAGCGGGAAAAAGCACGACACTGCGCGCCCTGTCCAGCGTGTTGTTCGGCTATCCGCATGAGATCGTCGACGGCTTCAGGCACGACGCCAAGGATATCGCGATCGGCATCGATCTTCTTGCCGCTGATGGCCGCCGGTTGTCGTTCGTGCGCCGACGCCGCGGCAGGCGCGTGCTGACCGCCCTCGACGGGTCGGTGGTTGACGGCGGCACCGTCGAAAGCTTTCTCGGCGGCGTGTCGCGCGAAGTGTTCGAGAGGGTGTTCGCGCTCGATCACCATCGGCTGCACGAGCACGCCAAAGCCCTGCTCGCCGATGGCGGATCGCTCGGCTTCAGCCTGGCCGAGGCAGGTTCCGGCATCGCCGGCCTCAAGGCTGTGGTCGACAAGCTGAAAGGTGAGCGCGCTCTTCTGTTTCTTGCCGGAGGCTCCAAGCCGAAGCTGAACCAGGCCGTTGCCGAGGTTATCGAGCTGCGCAAGGAGGCGCGACGGCGCACGGTGTCGCCCGCCGACTACCGCACGCGCGAGAAACGCATCGCGCAGGCCGATGCCGAACTTCGGCTGATGCGCGAGCGCCGCACGAGCATCGAGTCAGACATCATCCGGCTGGAGCGCATCGCAAAAAATCTGCCGTTGCGGGCCGAGCACCGTGCGCTGACGCGGCGGATCGACGCCCTCGAGGACGTACCGATAGTGCCGGGCGAGTTCACCCAGCAGCGCGTCAAGGCCCAGGCCGATCTTGAGGCCGGGAGCGAGGACATCGATGCCGCCGCCGCCGCGATCGCCGATTTGGAGCGCCGCATTGCGGCAATTACCATTGATGAAGACATCCTGGCGTGCAGCGAGGAGATCGAGAAACTGGCGCAGAGACGTCCCGTCATCGAGGACTACCAAACGCACATTCCGAAGCGGGAAGCGGAGCGGGCCCAAGTTTACGCCACCGTCAGAGCCTTACTGGCCAGGGCCGAACTCGACAACAGTGCCGGCGATCCTGCCGGCATGCTGCCTTCGGCGCTCAAGCGCAAGGCCATACTGAAGCTTGCGGAGGCCGGTAAAGAGCTTGCCACTCAACGGGCGACGGCGCTCACCAATGCGCAAACGGAAGCCCGCGCCCTGAACCAGGCGCGCGAGAGCGCCACCCAGCTTCCCAAGCTGCGCCCGGTCGGCGATCTTTCCCGTGCGCTCACGGCGGCCGACAAGCTTGGCGATATTACCGCTGACATTGCGAAACGAAATCGCGCGCTTGAGCGAGAAACGAAGAAGCTGGAGGAGAACATCACCGGCCTCGGTCTCGGAATCGATCGGGTGTCCTTGCTACGGGAAATCTCGCTTCCGTCTGAAAAAGCTGTAACGCGTTACACGCAATTGCTCGCGGAGGCGGACAACAGCGTGAAAGCCGCTCACGACACACTGGCGCGACTAAACCGCGATATAGCGGAAACTGACGAGAGGATGGTCGCGCTGAAAACGCAAGCGGATGTCGCCACCGAAGATGATGTGACAGCAGCTCGCCATGCTCGCGACCAGGGTTGGCAGCTGGTGCGCGCTCTGTACGTCGATCGCCAATCCGGCTTTGAGGAGCTGGCTCACCGCTTCGCGCCCGATGGCCGGATTGCCGACACCTATGAAAAGCACATCCGCGAGGCCGACCGGGCGGTCGATACCCTGCGCGCTCGCGTGCGGGAGTCGACCGAGCTGTCGCTCCTGAGACGTCGCGCGGCGGAACTGGGAGCAAAAACAGCCGAGGTAACGGCGCAGATCGCTACGCTTGGTGCGCACCGCGAATCTCTGTTCTCGCAATGGCGCGCCCTGTGGCCCGCCGGCTTGATCACCGTGCAGTTGCCCGGTGAGGTGGTCGAGTGGCTTGCGCGGCGGGACGCCGCCATTGCGGTGGCGGACGACCTTGAAGAGGAGCGTGACGCCGTTAAGGAACTCATCGACAGGGAGCGCGAAGGCCGGCGGGCACTCGTTGCCGCGATGGCGGCATTCGTCCCCGAGCCGCATGATTGCCGACTGGAAGCCCTGCGAGAGCTGGCACGAGACCTTCTCCGAGATGTCGTCAACGCCAATACGCTGCGGGAGAAAGCCGATGAGGCCGTGCGTGGGCAATCGGCCCGCCAGAATGCCGCAGACGAAGCAGCCGATAAGTTGATATCGCGGATCGACAACTGGCGGGGCGCCTGGTGCGCGGCCCTTGCGGAGGCCGGCTTGCCGTCGAATCTGAGCACCGACGCGGCCTGCGCGACTCTCGACATCATCAATGATATCGAGATCGCCAAATCGAAGATCGACGAGCTGACGCATCGGATCGGGGCGATGCGGCGAGACGCGGACGCGTTTGGTCATGCTGTCGCCGCCGTCGCCGCAAACCTGCCTGGGGAATCAACCGGAGATGCGGCAGCAATCTGCCGGCAATTGGAGCGGCGCCTTCGCGCAGCACGCAACCAGGCGGCAGAACTGAAGGGCTACAAGGACCAGTTGAAGCCTCAGCTCGAGCGGCGCGATCGCGCCAACGATAAGCTTCGTCGCAGCCAGGCGGCGCTCGATGCCTTGAGCGCGCAGGCCGGCTGCTCCCAGGCTGACGAGCTGCCGGAGATCGAGGGCAAATCGAGCGAGAAACAGGCCGCCTTGGCAGCGCGTGAGAAAATCGAGATGCGCGTTCGCGAAGACGGCGGCGGACGCGATTTTGCGGCGCTGTTTGCAGAATGCGATGATGTGCCGCCAGATCAAGTCCCCGCCGACCTCCGTGACCTGAAAGCCGACCGCGAGGAGACCGAGGCCGGTGTCGAAAAGCTGATGGCGGACCGCGCGGCATTGCAGGCCGAGTTCGATATCCTGTTCGCCCAAACCCAGGCCGCAGACTTCATACAGGAGGCCGCGACTGTCGAGGCGGAAATCGCCGAGGCGGTCGAAGCCTATGTGGACCTCACGGTTCAGGAGACGCTGCTGCGTGCCGCAATCGACATTTACCGCGACCGCAACCAAGGCCCGATCCTTATGCGGGCAAAACATCTGTTTGCTGAATTGACCGACGGCGCCTATGCCGGCCTGCGCGCCGACATCAATGAAAGAGGCGAAACCATCCTCATCGCCGAAGATGCGTTGCGCGGCAGCCTCGAAATCGACGCGCTGAGCGACGGGACGGTCGATGCGCTCTACCTGGCGCTGCGTCTCGCCGTGGTACAAGAGCACAATACCAGGCACGAGCCGCTTCCGTTCGTCGCCGACGATCTGCTGCTCAACCTGGACAACAAACGCGCACAGGCGGCGCTGCGGACGCTGGCAGCGATCGCCGCATCAAGCCAGGTCCTGCTGTTTACCCACCACGCTCATATGGCCGATCTTGCCCGGATCGTGGTGCCGCCTCCGCTGCTGACTGAGCACGACCTTTCCCCGGTCGGCGACGCGGGAGAGTGCAGGGCGGCTGTCGCATGGTCCGCCACCACCCTTGGATTTTGATTGGTTATTTCAGCTTACCGGCTTTCAGAACGTCTGCTATGCCTTGATGTGAAAAGCGTTCCAGGTCCGAGTGCAGCACCACGGCGAACGGGCGATCTCGTATCCGCGCCTTGGCAACCGTTCAGTGGTCAGCCCCTATCTGCGGGCAGGCGCGCTGACAACACGGTGCGGCCCAAGCGTCAAGATTCTCGCGAATTACTTTCGCACGGCGACAAACGAGGTAAGTCCGGGTTCGACGCATTTTGCCGTAATTCAAGTCTTCCCGGTTGTTCGAGCAGGCTTTTGGTCAGCACCCTTTTGATAAATCCGCTCCGTCGGTCGATTTGCCGACTGCCGCACGGAACGCAGCGCATCTCCTGCAATTCCGGGGGAACTTTCGTGAGCGACCTGCTGCCCACGTACGATCGCGCTCAATGTAGCGAAGAGTCACGACCGGTTGCTCGCCGACAACGGTCGCGATTGCTTCTGCGGCAAGGCGTGTTCTCCGGTTTCGGGGATGTTGATCCGCAACACCTTGTTGGGGGGCCGTCGCTTTCCCGCACGAGCGCGGCAGAGATTATGCGGCTGACGAAAATCATCACCAGACGAGATATCTCGGCCGTGCGAGACAGTGCGCCAAGCCGTCAAGGTCGTGGGAGGGAACTTTTTGGGCAGGCAGTTCACGAGCGCGGACTCGTTTCCGCGGCATAGCGATGTTCTGACAGCCCTATCCGGATGCGGCGCTTGACCCCCCACGGGCAAGCCACCTATAGCTTGCGGCGCAGCAACCGGACCGTACGAAAGCCCGCTGAAAGTCCCGAGCATTCCCACTCGAAAAATAACACCTTATGCCCGAACTGCCGCCGCATATGCGCCCCGACCGCTCGTTCCAGGGCCTGATCCTCGCCCTGCAGGGCTATTGGGCCGATTACGGCTGCGTCCTCCTGCAGCCCTACGACATGGAAGTTGGGGCAGGCACGTTCCATCCCGCCACCACCCTGCGGGCGCTCGGGCCCCACGGCTGGAATGCCGCCTATGTGCAGCCGTCGCGCCGCCCGAAGGACGGCCGCTACGGCGAGAACCCGAACCGGCTGCAGCACTATTACCAGTTCCAGGTGATCCTCAAGCCGTCGCCGCCTGATCTGCAGGACCTTTACCTCGACTCGCTCGTCGCCATCGGCATCGACAAGGCACTGCACGACATCCGCTTTGTGGAGGACGACTGGGAGAGCCCGACGCTTGGCGCCTGGGGGCTCGGCTGGGAATGCTGGTGCGACGGCATGGAGGTGTCGCAGTTCACCTACTTCCAGCAGGTCGCCGGTTTCGAATGTGCGCCGGTATCCGGCGAGTTGACCTACGGACTGGAGCGGCTCGCCTGCTACCTGCAGGGCGTCGACAGTATCATGGATCTCAACTTCAACGGCCGGACCGACAATCAGAAGGTCATGTATCGCGACGTGTTCCTGCAGGCGGAGCAGGAGTATTCGCGCCACAATTTCGAATTCGCCGACACCGACATGCTGTTCGAGCAATTTCGCATGGCCGAGGCCGCGTGCCGCAAGTATCTCGGCGCCGGCTGGGATAGCGAAGGCAGCCGCCACCTGATGGCGCTGCCGGCTTATGACCAATGCATCAAGGCAAGCCACGTCTTCAACCTGCTCGACGCCCGCGGCGTCATCTCGGTCACCGAGCGGCAGAGTTATATCCTGCGGGTCCGCGATCTCGCGAGAGCCTGCGGCGAAGCCTGGCTCAAGACCGCCGGCGGCGGAACGCACTAGAGGGATCTCGTGAACTGATCGTGAGGAGGCGACCATGACGGAGAAGGGCGCGATTGCTGGACGGGAGCCGATCGGCATCGATGTCGAAGCCGGCAAGGACTACTGGTGGTGCGCGTGCGGCAGGTCGAAAAACCAGCCGTTCTGCGACGGTTCGCACAAGGGCTCGGCGTTCACGCCGGTGCAGTGGAGGGCGCCCGAGAGCAAACAGGTGTGGTTCTGTGCCTGTAAGCAGACCGCGGCACAACCGCTCTGCAGCGGCGCGCATAAGGCGCTGGAGAGTCTTTGAGAGTGTTTTGCCTTGTCGGCTGAACGAGTTTCGATTGCGGAGCAATTTGGCACCGGTGCGCAGCATGCGACTGAAGCATCGAAGTCGGAAGCACGACGCCCGTCACCCCCCGGCGCGCCGGCCGCCTGCAGGGGAGGGTGAAGGAAACCGCTGATGCCCGATCTCCTGTTCGAGCTCTTCTCGGAGGAAATCCCGGCCCGCATGCAGGCGCGGGCGGCAGAGGATTTGTGCAGAATGGTGACGGACCGGCTGATGGATGCCGGGCTCGTCTACGAGGGCGCGACCGCCTTCGCGACGCCGCGGCGGCTGGCATTGGCCGTGCAAGGTATTCCGGCGCGCCAGCCTGATCTCAAAGAGGAAAAGAAGGGTCCGCGGGTCGGTGCGCCCGAGGTGGCGGTGCAGGGTTTTCTCAAGAGCGCAGGGCTTGGCTCGATCGCGGAGGCGACGATCCAGAAGGACCCCAAGAAGGGCGATTTCTACGTGGCCCTGGTCGAGAAGCCGGGGCGTCCCGCCATCGATGTGCTCGCCGAAATCCTGCCTGTGGTGATCCGCACCTTTCCGTGGCCGAAATCGATGCGCTGGGGCGAGCGGTCGTCCCGTTCCGGCGCGCTTGCATGGGTCCGTCCGCTGCACTCGATCATCGCGACGTTCGGGCCGGAAACCGAGACCCCGGATATCGTGCCGTTCGTGGTCGACGGCGTTGCGGCCGGCAGCACCACGCGCGGGCACAGATTCCTGGCGCCGGGCGTCATCCATGCCCGGCACTTCGCCGATTACGCCGCAAAGCTCGAACGCGCCAAAGTGGTGCTCGCCCCGGCACGGCGCCGGGAGATCATTCTCACCGACGCCAAGCACCTTGCCTTCGCCCAGGGCTTCGAACTGGTCGAAGATGAGGCGCTGCTCGACGAGGTCACAGGCCTGGTGGAATGGCCCGTGGTGCTGATGGGCTCATTCGATGAAGAGTTCCTGCGCCTGCCGCCGGAGGTGATCCGCACCACGATCCGGGTCAACCAGAAGTGCTTCGTCGTGCGCGTCGCTCACCCTCCCCTGCAGAGGGAGGGTCGAACGGCCGAAGGCAGGTCACCCCCAGCCGGCCGGCTGCCGCGGGACGACCTCCCCCCTGCAAGGACAGGTGAAGAGAGCGGCGCAGGAGGAGGTGGCGGCAGAGCAGATGAAGGCAGCCTCGCCAACAAGTTCATCCTCGTCGCCAACACTGAAGCAACGGACGGCGGCGGCGCCATCGTCGCGGGCAATGAGCGCGTCATACGGGCGAGGCTCGCCGATGCGAAATTCTTCTACGAGACCGATCTCAGGCACTGGCGCGACGTGCCGCTCGACGCGCGGCTGGAGAAGTTCAAGGGCATCGTGTTCCACGAAAAGCTCGGCACGCAATGGGAGCGGATCGCGCGAATCGAGCGGCTCGCCGCAGCGCTTGCGCCGCTGGTCGGCGCCGACCTGGAAGAGACGAAGCGCGCGGCACGGCTCGCCAAGGTCGACCTCATGACCGACATGGTGGGCGAATTTCCCGAGTTGCAGGGGCTGATGGGGAAATACTACGCGCGGGCCGTTGGCGAGGACGAGAGCGTGGCGGCGGCCTGCGAGGAGCATTACAAGCCGCTGGGGCCGAGCGATCGCGTGCCGACAAATCCGGTGTCGGTCGCGGTGGCCTTGGCCGACAAGATCGATACGCTGGTCGGATTTTGGGCTATCGGCGAGAAGCCGACAGGGAGCAAGGACCCGTATGCTTTGCGACGGGCAGCATTGGGGACGATACGAATCGTGTTGGAGACGCGGCAGCGTCTGCGGCTTGTACGGGCGATCGGTCTCGCGGCGGCCGCGGCCTTCGGTGTCGCCGCAATGGCTCAAGCAGCCGAAGGCTTGAGAGGGATCGCTCGCGCTTTTAATGATTGCTTGCTGCGAGACGGCCTGATCAGCGAACCTTCGACGACGGTACCGGCTGAGGCAACTATTTTCGCACAGCTGATACGCAAGGGCATTGAGGCCGGGTGGAGTGATATCGTTCGAAATGATTTTGACGGACAGCGGCTGGCGCAGCTGGAGCGGTTTTTTAAGCCGTTGGTTGCCGACCTCCTCGCCTTCTTCGCCGACCGCCTCAAAGTCCAACTCCGCGAGCAGGGAGCGCGCCACGATCTGGTCGACGCCGTGTTCGCCCTCGAAGGGCAGGACGATCTCCTTCTCATCGTCCGCCGCGTCGAAGCGCTCGGCAAATTCCTCGACTCCGAGGACGGGAAGAATCTGCTCGCCGGCTATAAGCGTGCCACCAACATCATCCGTATCGAGGAAAGGCGTGACAAAACCGAATACACCGGCGAGCCGTCAGCCGCACTCTACCGCCAGGCCGAGGAATGGGAACTGGCGCGCGCCATTGATACAGCGGCCGCCGAAGCATCCGCAGCGGTGGCCCGCGAGGGCTTTGCGGCCGCCATGAGCGCCATGGCGAAGCTGCGCCCGCATGTCGACGCCTATTTCGAGAAGGTGACGGTCAATGTCGAGGATGCACCGGTGCGGGCGAACCGGCTCAAGCTCCTCAACCGGATCCGCGTCGCCACGCGCACGGTCGCGGATTTTTCCAAGATCGAGGGATAGGACCTTCGCAGCTCGATTTAATCGGCGTGCGGCTGAAGAGGCGAATCGCTGATCAATCAAATGCGCCACCATTGGTGATGCCATGCCGGCCCACGCGGCGCTGGGGCCTGATTGCCTGACGGCAGCGGGGGGAACCTTGGCGTCGGCGATCAACACCGCCGTTCGCGATTCACCGGCGAAGTCGCGGCGCGACGCCGACGGCCGGACCCGCGCGGTCCGATAATCCAAGGATTGGCGGCCCCGGCGCCTGCCGCTAGGCCGCGGGTGAGCACGGGTACTATCTTCCTGCGCTTAAATTGTTGCAGGGTGATGACGAGCATGCTTTGTCGGGCCTGCAAAACACGCTGCGCGAGACACCGTTATGGCGAAGTCCACCAAGCCACCGCACGCACGGCCTCCGTCCGGAAAGACGTCGCGCGCCTCGCAAAAGACCGGACGCCCGACGGCTGCGGCATCCAAGAAAAAGGCATCCACGAAATGGCCGCCCGCCCGCAAAGGCTTTTCGGCCCCGCGCAAGCCGGCGGCCGCCGCGCCTCGCCTCGCCGCAAAACGCGCCGCTGCCCGTGCCTCCGCTCCCCCGCAAGCAGGCGAGGGTAAATCGATGTCGCGGCCGGCCCTGCCGCAAGGGAGGGCAAGAGACGTCAGCGTTCAGGCCACGAAATGGGTGTACGCCTTCGGCGGCGGCAAGGCCGAGGGCGGCAGCGAAATGCGCAATCTGCTGGGCGGCAAGGGCGCCAATCTCGCCGAAATGGCCAACCTCGGACTGCCGGTGCCGCCGGGCTTCACCATCACCACCGATGTGTGCAGCTATTTCTACCGCCACGACAAGACCTATCCGAGAGAACTCAAGGGCGAGGTCGAGACCGCCCTCGCGCGGGTCGGGCGGCTCGCCGGCGGCAGAATTTTCGGCGATGACAACAATCCGCTGCTTGTCTCGGTGCGCTCCGGCGCGCGCGCTTCGATGCCCGGCATGATGGACACCGTGCTCAATCTCGGGCTCAACGACGCGACGGTCGAGACGCTGGCCAAGAGCTCCGGCGACCGCCGTTTCGCATACGACTCTTACCGGCGCTTCATCACCATGTATGCGAATGTGGTGCTGGGGATCGAGCATCATGTGTTCGAGGAGATCCTCGACGAGCACAAGGACCTCAACGGCTACACGCTCGATACGGATCTCAATGCTGAGGATTGGGCCAAGATCGTCGGGACCTTCAAGGCGCGGATCGAAAAGCTGCGCGGCGCGCCATTTCCGCAGAACCCGCACGACCAGTTGTGGGGCGCGATCGGCGCCGTGTTCGGCTCGTGGATGAACCAGCGCGCCATCACCTACCGGCGCCTGCACGCCATTCCGGAAAG
>JASHRR010000309.1 GCA_030037185.1 Xanthobacteraceae bacterium
CCGCCGCCCTCAAAAAAGCCCCGGTGTTCGTGCGATGTTCATCGCGTTCATGAGCTCGCGTCCCTGTGACCGCTCCCAAATCTGCTCCCGGCTCGATCGTGGTTCCGATAGCCGCTGTTTCGCCACCCAAGCGCGATTTCTTTCGAGACGCTCGAATTCAGGAATGATCGGGCAGCTGGCGCAGAAATAGCGCGCGCTGCTTTTGAAATATAGGCAGCAGGCGCTGCGTCTCTGACAGGTCCGTGTCGTCTGGCCACCGTGCACGGCGTAGAGCGCCGGCGCCGCGCGATTTAGCTCTGGAACCAGCTCGAAGACCGCTTTCGCCTCATGTACTCCCCACGGTTCGTCCCCGATTTGTCGTGCAATGTTGGCGAATTGTTCGGCCCAGGAGGACGTCACCATGGCCCACAGTGCGTGGCGCGAGAAGCCGGACCATGCACGCTGCGTCGCAACGACGGGCTCCGTGAAGAGGACGAGACTTTCCAATAGCCGCCTTCGAAGGTCGCTCGCTTCGACGCTCTCGATCCATTCAGGCCTGCCCGCCAGCGGATCGTCGTGCACACCAACGAATCCCGCGTCGCCAACCCAGATCGATTGCAGAAGCATCGTCGGAGAGAAGGACACGACATAGTCACGCAGCGTCGGCACGCGGCGGCAAATGAGATAGGCTCCAATAGCAAATTCGCCAGCCCAGCCGAGCCGCAGCAATAGCGAGGCAGAGGCCGCTTTTCGATTGGGCGCTATTCCCTGCCGTTCAAAGGCATCCAGCAAATAGGTCAAGGCCTCACCTCGAGGCGACGCCAGCGCGTCAGCATCAAACCAGCTCGGCCGTTCAAGTGGGCTACAACACACCCTCAGGTGGAGATTCAAGGCGGACAGCTTCGCGATCGTGTCGGCGAGAATTGGCCGCACTGCAGTAGCCCTCCGAATACGATGACATCGGTCGCTGGGCCGGACCATAGATGTCCTTAGCCGCGGCGCTCGACGATGACGCGCGTTTTGGCAACGGGCGCGTCGGCGAACACGTTTCAGGGTTACCTGGGCATCCGGTCCGCGCGAGGCAGAACGAGTCAGCGCACTATCCGTGACCACCACGAAAGCCTCGACCGGTCGCGTCAAAGTCTTCAGGCTCCCGTCCGAGATATCTCTGAGCTATGTCTCGCCACATGGTCAGGCGTTCCCACATCGGCTCTTCGGTGAGTTTGTCCCCTGCCGAGAGGAACGGGCTTGCGAAAAAGATCGAAATCATGGGCTGGCCGGCTCCGTTCTTCATCTCAAAACCCCAGGAGATCGGCGCCCCTTCCTTGTCCAGTCGGCGGAAAATTTGAGCCTTTGACGGCTTTCGCCGCGCTTTGAGGTCTTCCGGAGTGGGATCTTTCGGAGAACCCTTGTTTTCACCGATGCAGAGATGGAAATGCGGCCCGTCGAAGCTGACGGTCAGATAGCCGTCAAAGAGTGAAATCTTGCTTGGTTCACGCGGGCAGGTCAATTCGTAGGCGGCGCCTTCGATCAACGGACCGAAGACAATTTGGTCCCAATAGTTTTTGAAAATGTAGGTCAGGAACTCCTCCAGGAATGCTTCGTCCAACGGAAGAGGCCACACCTGAAGAGCACGCTTGCCTTCGTCAAGCTTGGTCACGATAGGGTCTCGTTGAACTTTGACGTCGGCCAACGCAGTCATTGCTACCTCCAGATAACACCGGCAGCTGTCCATTCGGCGGGCAACTGTCCATTTTTTACGTTGGTAACAGTGCATAAGTTACAGGGATGAGTCAATGTTTGCTTGGACGTTTCAAATGGAGCTCCGACGATCGGGCCCAAGCAATTATTAGGCCCTCTATGATTTAGACGATGCCGTCCTAAGATATCCCTGTCACGCCTTATTATTCTAAGGCAATTTTACGGAACGAATTCCTTTCCGGTCGACAACCGGCGAAGTTCCACGCGAACAACAGGACAACCGATATTTTCGATGCGGTCGAAATCAGCCGACTGCCGCCATGGGCGAGCACACTTTCGCTGGAGGAGAAGTCCCTGACAGCATCCTCGCCCGTGCGGTTGCAGACAAACAACGGCAGACCGGTGTCAGACGTCGACCGTTCCCATTCTCCCTTAGGTCCATGTTCACCAGGCGCCCACGCGGCGGGTGAAACTAAGAGCTGCGCTCCATTTGAATGAAGCTTTTTCGCCATGCCAGGCGAATAGGCGTCGGCGCAAATCATCACGCCGATGTTGAGGTCGCCGACGACAATTGGATTCACTTTCGTGCCGGGAGTAGACCAGGCCTCGGAGCCGACGCGAAGTGGATTGACCTTGCGATGCTTGCCACAGATTGCGCCGTCATGGTCGATAACGAAGATCGCGTTGTAAAGAAGATTGCTATCGGCGTCCCGCTCGGGCACCGACAAGAAAACAAGGATCCCTAGCCGCGCGGCAAGGTTGCGCATTCTCGCCATCCACGGGTCCGGTTGCACACAAATCCAGTCCGTGCCGATCAGGGGCGTGAAGGTATAGCCGCAAACCGCAAGCTCCGGTGTGATCACCCAATCCGCCCCGCCAGCGGCTGCCTTCACGATCGCGGCTTCGATGAGCAATTTATTGAACGCGAGATCGCCGGCCTTGGGCGCGAGATGTAGGAGAGCTACATTCAATATTTTGTCAGTGGTTGGCCCCAACTCGCTCCCCCGTTCGTTCGATCGCGGAACTGGCCGACGATCTTCCGGTCGCGACGATGGGCAACCACGGCAGCAGATAACGAACGTCGTCCTTCTGCCCGCGAACAACGTCAACTCCGTAGGCGGTTGCGATGTGAGCGTCCGTCAACACGTCGTTTGGCTCTCCCTCGGCCAGGATGCTGCCGCCCGCCAACAAGACAAGCCGATCACAATAGCGCGCCGCCAGAGCCAGGTCATGGAGGACCACAATCACGCCGCGACCCTCTCGAGCGGTGCGTCTCAACAGCTCCATAACCTGAAGCTGATGCAGGGGATCGAGCGCCGCGATCGGCTCGTCAGCCAGCAGTATCTCGGCTTCAACCGCCAACGCTCGCGCCAACAGGACTCGGAGGCGCTCCCCGCCAGACACCTCGCTCATCGTGCGCTCTCGGAATGCCACATCATCGCAGGCCACCATGGCACGTTCGACTGCCGCGGCGTCACCGCAAGTCAAGCTCTGCATCGGGCGGCGATGGGGCAGACGCCCGAGCCCCGCCAATGTTTCTACGCGCATGGGCCAATGGACATTGGCGCCCTGAGCGAGATACGCAATCTGTTGAGAGAGCCGGCGCGCTCCTATTTGGGCGGCCGAACGTCCCGCGTAGCTTACAGCCCCCTCATCCGGCGGCCGCAGATTAGCAAGAATGCGCAGCAGCGTGGTCTTGCCCGATCCGTTCGGTCCAATCAAACCGACGATTTGGCCGGCGCCCATCGACATATTGACCTGCCGCAATAGCGTCATGCGACCGAAGCGCACCGCAAGACCCCTGGCTTCGATCTGTATCACTCTTCCCTTCGCGGTCGGAAAATTAAACTAAACAAGAATGGCGCCCCGATGATCGCGGTCACCACGCCAAGCTTCAGCTCCGGCCGGACCGGTAACAGGCGGATGCCGACATCGGCGGCAAGCGTGAGGGCCGCTCCACCTAGGCCGCTGACCAACAACAGGCGGCCCGGACGATGCGCGACCAACGGTCGAAGAATGTGCGGAACCACAAGGCCGACGAATCCAATCGACCCCGTCACCGCGACCGCACTCCCAACCGCAAATGCAGTGCCGGCAATGAGTTGCAATCTCAGTCGTCGAAGATTGACGCCCAGGCTCGTTGCGGTCTCTTCGCCGAGTGTGAGCGCGTCCAGCGCAGGGCTAGAAATGCCAATCAAGCCCCACCCGACCACCATCAAGGGCAGCACCAGCCAGACATAGGGCAGGCTGCGATCGGAAAACGAACCCATCAGCCAGAAGACGATTTCCGAGACCGCGAACGGATTCGCCGATAAGTTCAAGGCCAGCGCCGTAAGCGCGCCCGCAAAGCTGTTGATGGCCACCCCGGCCAGGATGAGGGTCATGGTGCCGGCGCCGCGTCCGGGGCAAGCACAAACAGCAGGAAGGTTGCCCCGAAGGCTCCGGCGATGCCGCCAAGCGGAAGCGCAAACGAAAATGCACCGGCGAGCCCGAAATAAAACGTGATTACGGCGCCGAGCGCCGCAGATCCCGAGACCCCAATGATTCCAGGCTCCGCCAAGGGATTGCGCATCAATCCCTGCATCGCGGCCCCGGTCATGCCGAGGCTGAATCCCACGAGACCGCCCAATAATGCACGCGGCAGCCGTAGTTCGACCAAAACGAGCGCCGCAACCGTGTGTCGGCCGCCCAGGACATCGAGTATGGCTTGCTTCACATCAAGTGGCGCATAACCGATGGACAACGATGCGACCGTCAGCAATAGCGCCAGAATCGAAAGACCAGTTACGAGAAGGCGATAGGACGGCAGACGCTCCCGCCCGAACGCGCCGATGACCGCGACCTGGGTCATTCGAGCGTATCCCGTCGGCCCACCGCATTGCCCACATTGTTGAGCAATACGATGGCATCTATGTTTCCTGGTCCGGCGCACGCCCAAAGCCGGCTCGGCACAACGGCGATCCGGGTCCGATCCGATATCTTTGCCAGCACAGGGTGACGCAGAACCTCCGTCGCCATCGCGGGCGGCCCATCGCGATACGCGCTGACAATCAGAACGTCCACGGCATTCGTAACCACCGTCTCCAACGATATCTGGCTGTACTTGTCGATCCCCAGGGTGACGGACAAATTCTCCATTCCGGCACGGGTGATGATCTCGTCCGTGAGCGTCCCTTTACCGATCGTATATCCGTTCGGATTGAACACCATTGCGCGGGGGCGTGGGCTCGTCGGGTTGACCGGAATGGCAGCAAGCCGACTGTCCATCTCGGCGATGACGCGTTCAGCCCGCTCCTCCTCGCCCAGCGCCCGCCCCACCTGACGGTATTGTGCCCGAATTTCGCTTAGGCTGCGCGGGACGTCGAGGTCAAGGACGGGAATCCCTGTTCGCTTGAGGAGCGCCACCGCAGCCCGCGCTGTATAGATGCCGGCCACAACCAGATCGGGATCGAGTGGAATGACCTCTTCGGCGAGCCCGTGATTGGCTGGGATCTGCCTTGCCAAATCCACGACATTCGACGCACTCGACGTCGCGGCCAGCCACGTCACCGAAGCGATGTTTTTGCGATCCGCTAGGCGCAGCACCAACTCGTCTGTACACAGGTTGACTGACACGATGCGCGCGGGTTTGCGGGCTTCGCCTGCGACGCACGCGTTTGGTGCGAAAGCGAGCAGCGCCGCTCCAGCCGAGCAGGCCAGCACGCGCAGCCTGGGGATCCGATTAAGCAGCTCGACAATTGAGTGCAAACGATGCCCCCCACCAGCTTGTAAGCCGAAGCCCGCCGTAGATGCGAAGGCTAGGGCGGTCAAAACCGATCGGGTCCTGATATTGCACATTGAAGAGATTGTCGACCCGGCCCAATACGGTGACCTAGTCTTTGACCACGCAATGCGCCGCTAGGTTGATGGTGCTGTAAGGTTGACCGAGAAGTTTGGTCTCAGTTCCGGTGCGATTGACGTCCTTGCAGGATCGATATGGATAACTGATCGATTGGCTTCCAATTCGCAGCGTAGGTCTCCTTGTTTTTCGGGCGACGTTAGAAGCTCCAAGCCGGTCAGATCATCTTTCGCGGTAGTGTCGGTGTAGTCGAAACACTCTCAGAGCCATCGCCCCGAAAAGCCGTTACCCTGTCTGGTCGTTCCTCAGCCGGCCACGGGCTCAGGTCGCTCTGATGCTGCCCACGCAACGGCCACTCCGGTTCTTCACCCACGCACCGGCCGGCAGGTCGCAAGAACGGATCGCCCCGACGTGCATTGCCATGACCGCCGTTCGTTGAGAATGAAAAACAACTGAAATGTCCGCGAGAGGAGTAATACAACTGCATAATATATACTATAGTGGGTATGCTATCGCGCCAACGCGTTGTTGACCGTTCTTTGGCCGGCCGTTAGCTTCGTCCTTCGTCCTTCGTCCAGCCGCCAAGGATTCCACCGTGTCCGTGTTCGAGAGCGCGAAGCACTTGCCCGGTGCGAAACCTGGTCCTTCGACAATCGTCAGCGTCTGCGCGACCTGTCGAGCTTCTTCCAATGAGGCGCCGCGTGTTGGCGAAATGATGCTGGCCGCACTTGCTCCCGTAATGCAAGACCAGGTCTCGGACGTCACGGTGCGAATGGTCCAGTGCCTCGGTGTCTGCAGGCGCCCCGCCACGGTCGCAATCTCGGCGCAAGAGGGTTACACATTTGTTTTCGGTGATCTCGACCCGCAAAGCGGTCCGCCAGCTATAGCAGCTTTTGTTAAGGCGTATCGAGACGCGGACTACGGCTTCGTCCCCTGGGCAGCCCGCCCCGAATTGCTACGGACCCGGCTCGTTGCTCGAATTCCGTCCGTCCTGTGGTCGCCGAAAGACGGCCGTCCGCCCGCATGACGCAAGCGAATATATAGTCCGCGATATTCGTTAGTTGGCAGAGTACCCATTATTATTTCCGAGGGCATTTCCCGGACTAGCGTCGCTAAAGTTGAACCAACAGGGCTTCAACATGAAGTGGGAAATCTTGGCGGAAGCCCGGCATGCCGTCGTGCGGCGGAATGGACGGTTTATTGCAGTCGACCTTCTGGTGCCGCATCATACGATCAGCACATCGGCCCGAAACGGCGGCCAGACCGATCACTTACGCTATCTCATCAATCATCAGAGTTG
>JASHRR010000310.1 GCA_030037185.1 Xanthobacteraceae bacterium
GCTGAATGCGCCGATTGAAAGTATTGATGTCTCAGGGCTGAATTTGTCTTATCTGCTTATACCGAAATCCACTTGTTTTCAAATACAGATATGGCCATGTAGGAGGGCTGTTTAAATGCGCAAATCAGCAATCTACCTGCGGGTCAGCACCCTGGATCAGACCACGGCGAATCAGGTGAACTACGCGCCGTAGCCGAACGTACGGGGATCGGGGATATCAAGGTTTACCGGAACCACGGCATTAGCGGCGCGAAGGACCGTGACAAGCGCCCGGACTTTGACCGGCTGTGCAAGGATGCCGCTCGTTGTCAGTTCGACGTCATCATGGCACGGTCGGTTGATCGGCTTGGCCGTTCGCTGCAGGATCTCGTCGGTTTCCTGTCGGAAATCCACGCCCTCAAGATCGACCTCTACGCTACGCCAGCAGGGGCTCGACACGACGACGCCTGCTGGCAAGGCGATGATTCAGATGATGGGCGCATTCGCCGAGTTTGAACGGGCGATGATCCAGGAGCGCGTTCGTGCCGGTCTTCGCCACGCCAAGGAGACTGGCACCAAGAGCGGTAAGCCGATGGGTGCCCACTATCGACCCTGAGGTTGAGGCCCGTATTCGTGACATCCTTGCCGGCGGCAGAGTTACCGGGTGACGAAGGCGGCTTGCGGTGTGGGCGATGGCGAAATCGCGGCTCTGGCGCTGGAGTTCAGGCGTCTCGCTGGTCCCGTATGTGACAACCACGGGTGCATGCAACAGATCAAGATGGCGCTGGGAACTCATTGCCTGTTCCAACTCGTCAGTGAACTTAACGTATAAACGGCGTTTTGAGAGCCGCGCCGCCTTCATGTCGTACATTCCGCTCATGCACCAGCCCGCCGGCGGGAATCATGGCAGGCTGTCTCCGCTTCACGCCGCGACCGGTTCGACCGGATCGGCGTTTTCGCTGAAAGGGCGAGTTCGCGATCATCGCTCGGCAATCCCTATGGCCGGAACGGACGCGCAGCCCTTGCGCTGGGAAGGCTTGCATAACCAGTCAGCGTCATTTCTGCCCACACCCCGCGTTGCCCAGCGCCGGAAAGGCAACAAAGGCCGGCGGCGCTCCTCACTTTGGCACTGGCGGGAAATAACGTGTGTCGGGCGGCAACTGGCCCTTCTTGATCGGCATCAAATAGCCGTCCCAGCTCAGCAGATAGAATTCCTTGCCAATGGTGACGTAGCTCGAGCTCGATCCCTCCAAGCAACTTATCGTGGACCAGTTCGGATATTTCTTCGTGCCGCGCCGGTACGTCTTGTCGACTGTCCAGGGCCGCGTCAACGCGTGATCGATTACGGTGATCACGTCGTGCAGAATATTTGGGTCCCTCTTATCGAGAAAGATCCGCTCCTTGAACATCGATTCGTTGTCGAAGTGGAGCGGAAGGCCCGTCGAGTCGTAGGCGCGGGGTCCCTTGAAGGGGCCGCGGGTTTCGACTTCGAGCACATCGTAGGCGCCGCTGCCCTCCTGATCGATCCACTTGCCAATTGAAAAGCCCTGATACGTCGCTTCGAGGTCTGCAGGCCACGGGCGGCCATCCGTGAAAACTCGACGCAAGTCGCTCCCGGCCGAGATATAGGTCGTTTCCGGCGTTACGATGTATTCGAACGTTCCGATCGACATCATTGACGGCATGCCAGCAGGCAGGCAGGAGGCATGATCCAGGAACAGGCCTTGACCGCCGAGCGCCTGGTCGTCCAGGCTTTCCTGATAGATCTTCTTGTATTCTTCCGTCAGCGGCGCTTCCTGGCGCCGCCCGTACGGCTTGCTCGGATCGAACCTCAGTTGCTGACCTTCCATGCGGGGGACGATCGCGGTCCATTCGCCTTTCCAGTTCGGGTATTTCTCCTCACTTCGGGCGCCGCCTGCCGTCACCATCAGCAGGGTAGTCAGTCCGAGGACCCCAAGCGCGCTTCGATAGAGCATGATCATCCTCCCGGCGCCAGCTCGCTCCTCTGTCGTAATGCAGGCGACTGCAAGCTAACATAGCCCGCACGAGAGGCAATCGACGACGCGATTGCGCACATCAACCAGGAGGCTTGTCGGGGACATAAAGCTATGGCGCCCGGCATCTTGGTGGCCGATTCTGCGCCTCGTCTGCGCGATCGCCAATGGGGGCCTGCGGGCGCTAGAGAATTTTTTTACGCGAGCCATTGAGCGCCGGCCGCCCCTTCCAAACGCACGTGTAAAGGGTGTAAATTATGCGGGAGCTTCCAGTGGAACGCAATAACAAACCAAATGAATAGGAGGAAAGGCAATGGATTTGCAGTGGAAGAATTTGCCTTTGGTATTCCTGCTTGCAGCCGTCTTTGCGACGCCTGCCCTTGGACAAGCGGTGGCCCCCACGGTTGGGCCGGCCATTGGCGGGAGCGAAAGCACCGAAGCCATCCCGGATTTCTCTGGCATCTGGGTGCATTCGCTTCCCGGGTTCGAGCCGATGCCATCGGGGCCCACCGCGCTGGTCAACCGGTCGCGCCGCCCGAACGGCACCGGCGACATCCTCAAGCTTGCCGGCGATTACACCAATCCGATCTTGAAGCCCGAGGCGGCGGAGGTCGTGAAAAGGCACGGTGAACTCGGGCTCAATGGCATCGGCGATCCGAACCCGCGCAACCAGTGTTGGCCGGCAGGGGTCCCTTTCGTTTTTACCAATGGTCCAACGCAGCTGCTGCAAGAGCCCGACAAGGTCACCATCCTTTATGGCTACGATCATCAAGTCCGCCAGGTGCGCTTGAACCAATCTCATCCGGCGCAGGTGACCCCATCCTGGTACGGCGACTCCGTCGGCCGCTATGATGGCGACACGCTGATTGTCGATACCGTGGGGATCAAGGTCGGGCAGTATTCCATGGTCGACTGGTATGGCACGCCGCACACCGAGGCTCTGCACGTGGTCGAACGATATCGGCTGCTTGACGCAGAAGCCGCCAAAGACGGGTTCGCACGGGACGCAAAGCAGCATAACATTGCCCAGGGGATGAGGAACCCGAACGATCACGGTAAGTACCTGCAGCTCCAGTTCACGGTCGACGATAAGGGCGTGTTTACGACGCCATGGACCGCGACCATGACTTATGGGAGTCGTGGAAGTGACCCCGCCGACTGGGGGGAAGAGGCTTGCGCCGAAAACATCCAGTGGTACTCGGGAAAGGACGCTGATGTGCCGCGGGCGGACAAACCGGATTTTTGAAGGACGAGAAACCTTCGAGGGAGAATTGGTGGCAGGCGTTCGGAATGGGCCCTCGTGATAAAGTAGCTTCGATCCGAAAGATATCGGCGCAGGGTACCTTCGGGTACTCCTACGCAACCGGCAAGGCGATGGGACGAATAGGCCGGCTCGGCCGAGTTTCGCGCGGTGATCCAATGCGGGACGGCAGCCTATGGGCTGACCCGGCGGCTGACCCGGGCTCACCGCCCCACCTTTTGTGCGCCGGTCAGTCTCGCGATCGCTGCCGCGGATGCCGGTAAGTTCGCCCAACGCCGTGCTTGGTGCCGCTTCGAGATTACTGCACAGCAATCGCCTCTACCTCAATTTGAAATCCGTAGTGAAGACTGGGAACGGGCACCACAGCGCGTGCCGGCCGTGAGGCTCCGGCCCATTCGGCATAGATGGTGTTGAAGGCAGGCCACGATCCGATGTTCGTCACATAAACTCGCACCTGGACGAGCCGGTCGATCGTGCTGCCTGCAGCCAGCAACGCCTGCGCCACATTGTCCAGAGCTTGTAGCGCTTGCTCCTCAAACGACGCCTCGATGAGCTTGGTGCCGTCGGCTTTGATGGGTAACTGGCCTGAGATGAAGATCAGTCCGCCCGCTTTAACGGCATGGCTGTAATGGCCGCCTGGTGCGGCCATGGTGGCGGGCGAGATATGGGCGTTTTCTGCAGTCATTGAGGACCCCCCGGAATAATTCCATGCCTGTGCGGTCGGCACGCACCACGATGCGATGTGCAAGCGTCTCGGCTTCTTCAACGCGGGCGCGTTGCAAACGTCTGGACGTGCGCACTCTGCCGCGACTTCTGTCAAGGCTAAACGCGGATAATGCGTTTCGATCCGCAAACCGGAGGTCGTCGGCTCAGAACGGCGACATTGCTTCCTCCGGAATTGTGCCAAACGTCGACCCGTCAGCGAAGCCGCGATTGTTCTCGGCGCAGACGACTTCTCTGAGCTCGGTGACTTCGTAGTTCTGCCGATATTCCGCCGTTCCCTTCCAGGGGGCCGTGAAGGCGCCGGGATCGTCAACCTCAACGGTGATTTCCAGGCCTTTGCCGAACGGCGTCGAAAACGGCTGATAGCGCTCCACGACATGAAGCTGTTCGGTGTGCGGTGTCCCGAACGGATCGACCACCGACATTTTGTGGGTCTTCAGACCGATGGTGTCGACAACGAGCGTATCACCCTCGTAATGGCCGACCGATTCTCCGTACCAGGAGGGCACCGGATTGTCCGAATGATTACGGTTGAGCCAAATCCAACGCACTTGATGGTCGCGCTGATAGATGATGACGACGCGATCTTTCGCCTGTAGGAATTGAATCTCTTCGAGCAAGTTTACCACCTGTGGTACGCCCGAAGGCCAGCAGGAATCGTCCGCCGTGTACACGTGGTCTCGGCGCATTTCGGACTCGGCGTTTCTCTTGACGATTTCGCGCGCCCACGGTTGCAGGATCGGGTTGTTGAAATCTCCGGCCCAGATGTCGTCTGCGCCGGGGCGATCGACTTTCAGGCGGCTAACCGCCTTGCCCCCGTCGTCGTCTGGGATCGGGTCGAGCCAGAGGTTGCCGACTCGGTTCCACAAGCCAGAAAAGTCTGGCGCTGCCGTTGCAGCCGTGGTGGACGTCGCTTGCGCCATCGCCGGGCGCATCCCAGAAGCGGCGTCGAGACTCAACGCAATGACAGTTGCGAGAAGCATTCTCACCGCGGCCTCCTCCAAGCTGGATTTCGACCCGATGGTAGCACAAAATAAGCCCCTCCCGCGTGGGCCGCGCTATCGCGGGGTAATGCCGGCCGGAGCGACGACGAGGAAATCCACTGAAATGGCGAGAAAGTCAGGCAGCGCCGATTTACCTCTGCACGGCGGACACGTCCCGCAATGGCTTTCGGACCGGATGACACGGCTTGGCGCTGTCATTAGTCACGCCATCGTGCATTCCTATGGGCGCGAGGAGTTCCTGAGGCGTCTGGCGCATCCGTTCTGGTTCCAATCCTTTGGCGCGGTGATGGGCATGGATTGGCACTCGTCCGGTATCACCACGAGCGTGATCGGCGCGCTCAAGCGCGGGCTGAAGCCGCTCGAGAAAGAACTTGGGCTTCATGTGTGCGGCGGGCGCGGCCAGTATTCGCGCCAAACACCGCAAGAGCTGGTCTCGATCGGGGACCGGGTGGGCTTTGACGGCGCAGCGCTTGCGACTGCCAGCCGCCTTGTCGCAAAGGTGGATAGCGCCGCGGTTCAGGACGGTTTTGATCTTTACCTGCACGGTTTCATTGTCACCGATGACGGCAGCTGGGTCGTGGTGCAACAGGGAATGAACGGCGAACGCAAGCAGGCCCGCCGCTATCACTGGCTCTCAGAAGGGCTCAAGAGCTTCGTCGACGAACCCCACGCCGCAATCGACGGTCCCGACCAAGGCGTCGTTGCGAACCTTACCGATCGCCGTGCCGAGCGTTCCCGACGGGGGCAACTTGAACTTCTTTCATACCTGGGGCCGGACGGCATCTTGCGAGAATTGACCGCCCTTCAAACTGAGGCGGCGCCGCGCACTTTATTATCGCCGCCGACGCAAGCATTGCTGCCGCACTTGATCATGCCCCAACATCACGATGTCCGGTCCAGCGATATCCAGGCGCAAAGGCTCTATGGAAACCTCGCAGCAGCAGCGGAGCGGGCGCCTGTCGACTTCACGCAACTGCTGTTGACGCCGGGCGTCGGCGCGCGGACTGTTCGTGCGCTTGCGATGGTTGCCGAAGTCGTGCACGGGGCGCCATACCGCTTTTCCGACCCGGCGCGATTTTCGTTCGCCCACGGCGGCAAGGACCGTCACCCCTTTCCGGTTCCCTTGAAGGTCTATGATGAAACCATCCGCGTTCTGAAATCGGCCGTGCAGAAGGCCAGGCTCGGTCAGGACGAGGAGCTGGGTGCGCTCGCACGACTAGATCGCGAAGCGAGGAAATTGGAGCGCCTGGCATCAGGCCCTTCCGTGGAAGAACTGATGGCGCAGGAAACAGAACGCTCACACGCCTATGAAGGGCGGAGCGTGTTCGGTCGGGAAGCGCCTCCCACGATCTACCCGAAGGACGGCGTTGCAAAGCGGCATTGGCATCGATAGCGACGTGCTGACCAGGCCCGCACAACCGCCCCGGACTCCATCAGTCTGCTGGCGATTCTAGTCGGGCTTTCAACTGGCATGCAAAAAAGAGCTTGGCCAACGCGTCTGACCAGCACCTCCTGTGCGTCTTGCTGGAATGCGGCTGCGCTATGCAGTAATTTCTTTGCAACAACAAAACAGGGAGGAAAACGATGGTCAGATCAGAAGCGCGGCCTCTCATTGCGGGCGGCGTGCTGGCGCTTGTCTCGGCGCTCGCCACCCCGGCCGAGGCCCAATCGGTCGAGGTGCCTAATTTCCAATCGGGACCAGGCGGATGGACACATCCCTTCGGTGGAACCTTCCCCGCGGTGCAAGGTTCGGCCCTTCCCGTGCACCAGGACCCGCGCCATCCTTTCGTCAACCCGGTGGTCAGCTTCCGATTTGGAGACATCTCCAATGCCAATCTGAAGCGATGGGCCAAGGACGTGATGAAGAAGGACAACGATGAGATCGAAGGGGGCAAGATCCAGTTCACCGCGAACTCATCCTGCCTGCCTTCCGGCGTTCCCGTGTTCGACCTGTTGCCCGGGCCGTTCTACTTGCTCCAGACGCCCACCAAAGTGGTCATTGTGGAGGAGCAAGGCCACCAGCTGCGCCACATCTATCTGGACGTGCCCCATTCGGCGGACGTCAAGCCGTCGTGGTACGGCGAATCGGTCGGCCGCTACGAAGGTGATACGCTAGTCGTCGATACCATCGGTCTGAGCACCAAGACGGTGGTCGATGCCTTCCGCACGCCGCACACCGAGAAGCTCCACCTGGTGGAGCGCTGGCGCCTGGTCGACGGCGGCAACATGTTGGAAGTGAACATCACGGTGGACGATCCCGATACGTTCTACCACCCCTGGCAAACCTACCAGCGCTACCAGCGCGGGCGGCGACCGCTGGCCGAGTTCATCTGCGCCGAAAACAACCAAAACCTCTTTGACTACCACATGCCGGTTGCCGACAAGCCGGATTTCTGAGCGCCCGGCAGCTCGTGGTCTGCTTTGCCGGCAGAAAACTGCGACAGTGACAAGGGAAAACACGACAATGAACCGGACGATCGCTCTGTCTGCCATTGCTATCGCTCTTCTCGGCTCCCCCGCCCAGCGGGCCCATGGCCAGCAACAACCGCCCCCGGCGATGACCTTCTTCATTGCCCAGAACCCCACGGGCACGGGTAATCTCGGCGGGATCGCGGGCGCCGACCAAATTTGTCAGAACGCCGCTCAGGCCGCGGGCGGGCTCAACTTCAATCACACCTGGCACGCCTATCTCAGTCAGCAGCAGCGTGGCGACCAGCCGCGTATCAATGCACGCGATCGCGTCGGCACCGGACCCTGGTACAACGCCAAGGGTCAATTGATCGCCAGCAGCGTCGCCGATCTGCATGGTGACCAGCAACGCGACCGTAACAACATCCAGCGGGCGACCGCGCTCGATGCAAGGGGCAATGAGATTCCCGGCAATGAGCATGACATCTTGACAGGTTCAGACTCGCAGGGCCGCGCGTTCACCGACGGGATCGATCACACCTGCAACAACTGGACTTCGGACGGCATGACCCTGCCGCAGCAGAATGCGAACATTCCGGCGGACCGCGCGCGCGCCATGCTTGGTCACATGGACCGGACAGGCGGCCAGAACACGTCATGGAATGCTGCGCATATGAGCCAGGGGTGCAGCAAGCAGGCGCTCAACAACACCGGAGGCGCGGGCAGGATTTACTGCTTCGCCATCGAGTGAACGTAACGTTCAACGGCGCTGGCAGGCGTCAACTCTTCCGGCGCTGCGCTGCGGCGCAACATGCCGGCGATCACAAAAGAATGCGTGTTCGCAATTCGACTGGGCGTCGGCACTGGTGGCAGTGCTGTTGATGACGATTACGCGCTCATGCTCAGGTGCCGTCATTTGGCTTTTTGCCGGGATCGGATGCGCCCGCCGGGAGATTGTCGGCCTCGGATAGCGAATGGCTCCGCGGCGCCGACCGTCGAGCGCATGTTGAGGCGACCATTGCCGGATCGAAGGGCATTGCCTTGAGCATGATCTTCAGCAGGTGCAACACGTCCACATCATCAACCCGCCTCGCCACCTTCGCCAACAGCCGATCGTGCCGGACATTGTCGAAATAGCTGCGCAGGTCGATATCTATGATTCGCGTTTTCTGCTGAACGATCGCTCGCGCCACGCGATCAACCGCGTCATGAGCTGTCCGCTTAGGACGATATCCAAACGGGTTGGAAGTCTGCCTCGAAGATCGGCTCCAATATGAGCTTGAGCGCCCTTGCACCACCCGATCCCGGATCGCCGGAATCGAAAGAACGCGGCCTTTGGCGATTGGCTTGACGTTGGTCACACTTGCGAGGAGTTCGACGCGCTCGTAGAGCAGGCGACTGCCTCTGGAGCTCCTACAGACGGCCTTCTTGTAGCCCCGCACCACCGGCTGTTGCCGTCGTAGGTGGCTGCAAAATGTGCACTGACCTGGCCGAAGCCCTCAGCAGCTTTTTAGTTCCTCACCGGCCTCCGGCCGACCCGCCCTGCATGAAACGATTTTCCCCCGTTGCTTGTCTGT
>JASHRR010000311.1 GCA_030037185.1 Xanthobacteraceae bacterium
TCCAGCGCACTCGCTGCTGGGCAGGTCAAGCGCCAAGTCAAGCCTGACGGAGGATAATGGAGGTCCACGTTACCATCCACGCTGTGCTCAACCATCTCCTGCATAACGACGGTGCCGAAGCCCTTGCGTTCTGGCGGTGGCACTGGTGGCCCGCCGCACTCGGTCCAGCTTATGGTGAGAGTGTCGCTGTGAGCCTCCCAGCAAACATCGACGCGACCCCGATCCGTCGAGAGCGCCCCGTACTTACCGGCATTGGTGGCGAGTTCGTGGAGCGCGAGCCCAATGGCCTGTGCGGAAGCAGGCTTCAGGCGCAGCTGCGGGCCATCCATGACGATGCGAGAACCAATCAGATCTTCGAAATGCGTAATCTGGGCGCGCACTAAATCTTCGACATCGACTCCCTGCCACTCGTTGCGGATCAGCAGGTTATGGCCGGCCGCGAGTGCTCCGATGCGTTCGGCAAGGCACCTTATAAAATCTTCCGGCTCACGAGCCGCGGTCTGGCGTGCGATTGCCTGCACGAGACTGAGCATGTTCTTGGCACGATGACTGACCTCGCGCATCAGGAGGTGAATCTGCTCCTCGTGAGCCTTCCGCTCGGTGATGTCCTGTAGGATTCCGTAGGCGCGCAGGGGCTCGCTCGTTTCGGCGTGCTCAACGACGCCGGAAATGCTGAGCCAGATCACCGCGCCGTCGGTCCGGCGAATACGGAACTCGGTAGTGAATGGTCCACTCTTGCCCAAAGCAGCTCTAAGATCAGAAACAGCCTTGTTGCGATCCCCCTTCTCGATCATCGTCAAGTAGGTTTCGAGGCCGGGTGCTCCGGCCTCTGACCCGAGGCCCGTGATCGCGAATATCTCCGGCGACCACACTATGTCATCTGTTACGGCGTCCCACTCCCACGCAGCGGCGCGCGCGCCCGCAAGCGCAAGTCGTAGGCGCGACTCGCTTCGCCGCAGCTGCTCATGCGCCGCGGCGCGCTCTTCCGCCGCCTTGTACCGCTCAATGATAAGCGCCGCGGTTTGGGTCAGCTGTTCTACGGCGTCGATGTCCTCCTGCTTGGGTTCGCGGGGACTGTCGTAGTAGATTGCAATGGTGCCCAGGATTTTGTCCGCGACTGAGCGGATAGGGAACGACCAGCAACCGCGAATGCTATGGCGCTGCGCAAGGGCGCGATAGGGCTCCCAGAGCGGATCGGTCGTCACATCCTCGGCGATAATCCGCTCACCAGTGAATGCGACCCTCCCGCAGGCCGGGTTCGTCGGCCTGATCTCGAACCCGTCGACGGCAGTCGTATAATGCTGGGACATCCCCGCTGTGGCAGCGAAACGCAACCGCAGGCCGTCCTGATCCACAATGTACAAAGCGACCCTGGCGCCGCCGGTCACCTGCTTTCGCGTCTCCTCAGCCACGGGGCTAAGCACCACACCTATCGTGGCCCCGCTGACTGCCAGTTCGAGCGCCTGCTTTTGGGCGGCCAATCGCCGCTCGCTTCGGTACAATGGTTCGTGCACGCGTTTTTCCGCGTCCATATCGTCGACTACCACGGCTTTTCGTGGCGACTCGTCCTCGGGGGATCGGTCCTTGTCGGACATAGGTGTCGACGCGTCGATCGCAATCAGCTTGACGGGCAATCGGGCGGCTGCGGCACCTTTTGTCGCGGAATCGCGCGAATCGGTCTGCGCATTGCACTATCTCGCTGCCTTTGAAAATCAGATCTCACCGCCAGCCCAGGCTATAACAACAGCTGCTGTTTGCGGAAGGGGCAAGGTCGGAAGGGGCAGTCGTTCCGCCGTTTCTGGTGCAAAAAATAAGAATGCAACCAGTGAGATGAGCAACGCAGTTTGCCCGGAGGCGCGGTTCGGTCCGGTCCTCCTAACATCAGCTGACGTTCTGCAACTTGGGCCAAGCACGGCGCGAGCCTGCGGCAGGTGGGCGTCAAGCTGCCCATCGTCCTCCAGTCATACCGTCGCGGCCCTACAGCCCGAACACTTAAAGCACAGTCGCCTGAGACATGGCGCGCAATTCCGGAGTCCTGGCAATCCGTGCCTTGGAATTTGCGATCTGTCCCGACGGCCTGATGCAGCACGCACCCGATGCGATCGCGATGAATTGCTTGCCGTTAACCGCATAGGTCATCGGCGGTGCGTTCATGCCCGACCCGAGATTGACGCACCACGCCGCATCCAGAGTCTGGTCGTCGAAGGCGATTATCGAGCCATCAAGCAGCGCCGTAACTACGAGCCTTTGCCTTGTCGGCGGCGCGTCCCTTCATCGTCACATCCGCCCACCATGCGAGTTCGTCGAGCATCGCCTTGGCGCTTGGCGGGATGGCGTCCTCGATCGCCGAAATCGGTTGCACTGCAAGTATAACCGGCCGACAAAGACCTGAGCATCGCAGATCAAATGCCCGTGCCTACTTTCGGCGGCTCTCCACCGAAAGCCTGATGAGATCAGCGGTGGTTTCAACCGCAAGTTTCTGTTTGATCATGCTGGAAGAATTGGCGACGGTCTTATACGACACCTCGAGGACGGCGGCGATCTCCGAGTAGCTCTTGCCTTCGCCAAGCAGACGTAAGACATCGATCTCGCGGGTTGTGAGTTGGTCCAATGGGTCGACCTTCGAAAACATTCCAACTGCTAGCTCTGCCGCTATTTCGCGTTCGATGTAGTGGCTCCCCTTGCTAACTTGCCGGACGGCATCTAAGAATTCTTCGGCGCCCGCGCTTTTGCTAATGTATCCGCGTGCGCCGCCCTGCAGAGCGCGCGCCGCATAAACCGGCTCCGAGTGCATGCTAAGAATCAGTATTTTTACAGTTTTATCCAACTGAACCAAGCGACGCAGCAGTTCCAGCCCGCTGGAGCCGGTTAGGTTGAGATCCAGGACGATGAGATCAGGGCGCTCGCGGCGGCACAGGTCGAGAGCCTCCTGACTCGATTCCGCTTCCAAGATCGAGACGTCGACTTCAGCCGCAAGCAGTCGCCGCACGCCCGCCCGGACCACCACGTGATCGTCGACAAGCAAGATCTTCATACGCCCATGTCCTC
>JASHRR010000312.1 GCA_030037185.1 Xanthobacteraceae bacterium
ATTTATGATCGTTAGACGAGACAGCGCACGTACGTCTTGCAAATACTGCTCGTACTCCAGCACATGTTGTTCTACCGGTGATGGGTTGTAGTCTGCCTCGATCTCTTCGGCGATTGCGGCATGGCTGCGTAGAAAAACCAATAGATGCCGAAGAGCGGCGTTATCTCCACGCTTCGGCCGCTGCGTTCGGCCCAGCAAATAACGCCCAGGATGGGCTCCGCTTATGTCGCTTAGCTCAACCCCATTTTGCTGGAGCCATTTGCTGAAGCCTACCGCCATCAGCACCTGGTTCCTCGTAGAAAAAAGACCGTAGCCTCGATCCACGAGCCATTGGGCAAACGGAATAACGTAACTCGCCAACGGCCCCTCTGGCGGCCGCGACAACACAAAATCATCATTGACAAAATACTTCATGGTCTGCTCCCTCGCCCAGCTAGATTGCTGGAAGGGCAACAGACTATCTCTACATGCTATCCTATAACCCCTTGGAATCGCGGGACATCATCCTGCTACTCGACATAGTCCGGTGGGGTAGATAGTGAGTGGGGCGTAGGGCGACGTCGCCCTCGGCCGCGCGGCAACCCCATCTTGGCAGCCACGGTCCGGAACGCCGTGTCGACATCTGCGTTCAATAGCGGTTTGCGTCGCAGCGATATGAACACGTGGTCATCGAACGGCGCGTAACGACGCCGTTGCTGCAGGTAGCGTTCGAGCGCGACCTGCGCGGTGGCATGCAATGGGACCAGCCGGCTCTTCTGGAACTTGGTTGCGCGGATTAGCAGCCCGTCTGGGGTGATGTCGTCGTAGCGCAACCGAATCGCCTCGGAGACACGAAGACCCGTACAGGATAGCAGCGCGAACAGCGTGCTGTAAGTCTGACGGCGCAGGGTGCGGTATCCCGATTGTGCGGCAAGCTGAACGAGACGGCAAATCTGCTCGTCCGAGAGAATGTATGGCGGCCGTCGCGGTCGGTGCTCACTACCGAACACGGTGGTGGGTATCTCATGGCGCGCGTCTTCAGCGTGCAGGTACTTGGCGAAGCGTATGACATCGCCAAGCCGTCGAGCGCGCTGGCGCACGGAAGGCACCTGCCGGGCCCACTCGATCGCGGTCTGCGAGTTCACGAAGTGCCGGTCCTTTGCATCCGAATAGGCCGCGAAACTTCTGAGGTGATAACCCGCCTCACGGAGACGGAATCCGGTCGCTCGGCGGACGGACAAATAGGTATGGACGGCGTGAGTCAGCATGGCTGTACCTCCGGCCAGGGCTGAGCGATCTGCCGTAATCCTGCGACATCGACCTTCGCGTAGATCTGCGTGGTTTCGATCGAACGGTGGCGAAGAAGCGCGGAGATCTCCTGTAGAGAGGCCCCCTGTCGTAGCATCGAGCTGGCGACGGAATGGCGTAGCAGATGCGCTGCGCCCCGGCCTGGGCGTTTGATCCGTGCCCGGCGAAACGCGCGAACGACGATCATCGAGACGGCACAGTGAGAACCCAAAGCGCGGAAAGGAGCACGAGCGCGGAGAAACAGTGCATCTGTTTGCGCCGGAAACCGACTGGATTGTATGTACGTGGCAATCGCCTGGCCGATCTCTTGAGTCAGCGGCAATCGTGTCTGCCGACGGCTTTTGCCGCTGACGTGAACCCATGCACTGTTCCAGTCAATATCACTTAGACGCATCTGCACGATGTCGCCCGCTCGAAGGCCCAGGCGGGCGAGTAGAAGAAGTATGGCCAGATCCCGCTTGCCCACACGAGAGGTCGGGTAGCAGCAGGCGATGAGGCGCTCTACATCTTTGGCCGGCAGATACTTCGGAAGTGCAGTCAGGCGCCAATGCGGAACGACGGGAATAGCGCCCAGCAGGCCTGCACGGCAGCGCCCCTCTGCGATCAGAAACCGCAGAAACATACGCAAAACCGTCCTGCACCGCTGCGCTGAGCACCGACCGCCTTTGCTCTGCTCCAACACAAACCGTCGCAGGTGGCCAGCATCCAAGGTATTCGGATCACCCCTGATGCTGCGGATCAGTTCACGTATCGGAATGCTGTAGTTGTAGAGGGTTCGGTCAGAGGTACCGCGTCGTTCCCGCATCCAAGCGCAGAACTCCTTTAATAAATCCGGCTCTGCTGGCGCAAGCTGTCGATCGCGTGCGGGCGGCTCCTTGACTCCTTGTAGGTGGCCCAAGAACAGTCTGGCACCGGTAACAACATCCACCCGGTTGGCGCAAGGATACCGGCCGCAGCAACATCGGCCGAGGTGATCAGCGAAGCTTTTGAGGGCTCGCGCACCCAAATCGTGAGGGGACAAGCTCCGACGGCTTGCCCATCGAACCAGGAAGGCGGCGGCATCGTCGCGCCATGTTGTCGTGTCGAAATCGGCAGCAAGAAACCAGCATGTCTCGTCTGCCAACATGGGGTACACGCCGATCGTATGACGCCCGCGCAGATGTCCGTCGAGGACCTCATCGGTCACGGGCAGAAAGGCGCGGTTCAGACAGTCTCCGCATTTCACCTTAGGCTTGC
>JASHRR010000313.1 GCA_030037185.1 Xanthobacteraceae bacterium
GCGGGTGTGCCGGTCAGACCGATAATGCGATCGTCAATGCTATTGATGAAGTCGCCGACCATTTTGGGCGTGTCGCGCTCCGGATCGATCGTTACGAAAAACGGCTGCACCTCCCTCGCCAGAGGGCCCAATGACGTGAGCGTCTCGCTGACTTCTGCAAGCGTTGTCGGGCAAATGTCCGGACAGTGCGTATATCCAAAATAAACGAGTAGCCACTTACCACGAAAATCCGAATCGGTGACCTTTTGGCCATTGCTGGCGGTCAGGGTGAACGGTCCGCCGATCGTGTCTGACAACGGGGTTTGATTTTGCAATCCCGGCATCCAACCCAAGGCGATCGCGCCCCCGCCAGCCAGCAGCACCATGGCGAGGAGACCGGCCAACAGCCGGCGCCGGCCTTTCGGGGCCATCGAACGATCAAAATCCGACATCTGCAGCCTCCACCACTTGTTAGTGTTGTCATCGGCATTCTTGAGTCATGTGAACCCCTTGAATTCTCTTTACAACTAAGCGCCTTTGGGCGCTGACCAGACCGGGAATACAGCAACGAAAAAGCCGGCGACGCCAAGCAGGGCAATAGCCGCGAGCAGGGCTTCGATCGAGGAAACGAACTGATCTTGCGGTGACAGCGCCGCATCCGGGACTTCGTCCTCGGGAGCTCTCAAACAGTAGGTCAGATAATGGGACAGACCGGGGTGACGGGCCGAAGCCACCAACAGCAGTTCGGTCGCTTTTGTTTGCCTCTTGAAGTCTTTATCCAGTGCACGCGGTACGATGTTGAGGGCGAGAGCGTAAAAGATCTTCGCTTCTTCATCGCCAGGCTCTCGAGCGGCCAATGTTCCCATTGCCTGTTCGTACGCAATCGTTCGCTGATCCCAATCGGTGGTACCATCCTCTTCCCCAAATAGCAGGGTGAGCGCGGCGATGTAGGCGCGCTCCCGTTGCGTGGCCACATGAGCGTTCGCTGCCGACCGCAACGCCGCCCGGCCGACGCGAATGTCGTCGGGAAGACGGAATCCGGGCACTGGCCGCCTGATCCGGCTCATCGCAATGCCCCAGTAGGCGATTGCGCAATCCGGCTCCGCTTTGGTAATCGCGCTATAAATCTGTTCGGACTCGTTGAAGCGAAGCTCATGTATGCGCGCAATTGCAAGGTCGAACTGACGCTGGCTGGCGGGACTGCATGAGATTTGGAAATGGACCGACAACCTCTCCTGCTGTGCGGTATCCCATATGGCGACCGCAAAAATGCCGCCCAGCGCCAGGGCGGTGGTGATCAACGCTGCGAGGGCTAAGCGTTTCTTCACGTCTTTGCTCCTGCGATGTCGTGAACGAACGAAAGTTGGCCGGCGTAAAGCAAGCCGGAGATGCTTTAAGTTCGGTCAGTGGCCCTCAGGGGTTCGCACTCCAACCCAAGCGTCGCGAACCTGCTGGTAATGGACCATTGGATCGTAGAGTGGTACGTCGATCCCGAGCTTCGGTAAGTTCAATTCGCCAACGGCGGCGAGCAGCGCATATGATGCGACCACCCGATCGTGCTGTGCGACCAACAACGTGGAACGCGCAGTGATCAGCGTCGCGATGGCGTAGAGCACATCGAAAGAGGTGCGCAGTCCATTGCGCGCCTCGTCGCGCACGCCGTCATAGGCAATCTCAGCCGCCGCCATCTGGGACTGAGCCGCCAGAACCTGCGCCTTGCTGGCGTCGAGTTGGCCCCATGCAGTGGCGATGCTCCTCTGCACTGCGTCGCGCGCAGAGTCGAGATCGATGCGCTTCTGACCGACGGTCTCCTCTGACTGGCGGATGAGAGCGTATTCCGCTCCGCCCTGATAGAGCGGCGCCCTGACCTGGCCGACAACGAAGGCGTCGAACCGCTGCAGCAAATCCGTGGGCACCGCCTGGTAGGCGGGCGGGGACCAACTTTTGGAAACGTTGCCAGTGAGCGTTACGTTGGGATAGAGCGAGCCCTCGTTGATCTTGACCTGCAACACCGCGGCATCGATCCCAAACATGGCGACCCCCACGTTCGGATGGTGGTCGCGGCCGAGCTTGATCGCGTCCGCGAGACTGCGCGGGCTTAACCGGTCAACCGGCGCCCCCGGTGTCAGATTCGTCGGCTCGGTGCCAATGACCTCGCGGTAGGTGGCCCTTGATTTTGCAACCTGAGCCTTGGCGCTGAGCACGGCGCCGCGCGTCTGCGACAGATTGGCTTCGGCCAGCGCAACGTCGGTGCGCGAGAGTTCGCCTCTCAGGTAACGGGCGCTGGTCTGGCGCAATAGCTCCTGCAACACCAGAACGTTGTTGCGTTGCACGTCAAGCAACGCGTTATCGCGCAGCAGGTCCATGTAGGCCGTGGCGGCGTTGAGGAGCACAGTCTGCTCTGCGACCCGCAACGCCTCGCGCGCAGCCGACGTATTGGTCTCGGCGAGGCGCGTCCGGTTGGCGGTCTGGAAGCCGTTAAAAAGAGTCTGGGTCGCGGTCGCGCTCAACGTCGTCGGCGCGTAACCCGCCTCCATGTGGCTATAGCTCGGTGTGCCCGAAGGAGCGACCCTCACCAAATTTGCGGTCAATTCATGGCCGCTGCTGGCGCTGACGGTGACGGTCGGCCTGTAGCCAGACAGCGCCTGCGGCACATTTTCGTCGGTCGCTCGCACCACGGCGCGCTGCGAATTGAGCTGCGGATTATTTTTGTAGGCCTTTGCCAGCGCTTGCTCGATCGTGTCTGCCCATGCGGCAGGGGTGGTCGCCTGGAAAATTGCCCAGACACTGCATATTAGCGTCGTGCGCCGCAAACCATCCGGACTCAACGTGACCCTCACCGCTACTTCACTCACGTTCTTACTCCCTCTCCCTCAAGCGTTGCGCCTGATAAACCTCCAGGCGTTGTCGGTTGCCACAGCAAGCCGCGACAAGTCGCCGTAAAAAATTCGACCGGCTCGGTGCTAAGGTTACACTGGCGTTGTGATTTCCTGATCATTTCTTCGGTGTTTCTCGGAATCTGCAGGAAGCACTTCCCGCCATGATAGAGCAGGACGCCGAGCGAGCTGCGGGCCGCGTCATTGCCGACGCGGTTATCGCTGGGGTGGCGCCGGCGCCAGGATCGGCTTCGCGGCGGCAGGATCAATGTCGAGCGGCCACGGGTGCGCGATCCGGGCGGCAACGAAATCGCCAGGCTCGGGCGCAAGCGGCGCCATGACGCCGCCTGCGGCCGCGGTCATGAACGCCACTCATCGTGTATGCCAAGGTCAGACGGCCGGGCCGCTGGCGGCTGCGTCGTTATTTGTCGCCGATTAGACCGCGTTCATCATCGGGCCGGCAGCCCCGCTCGATGCGGGCACTCACCTGCGCGCTCCGCTGCGCAGCATCAGGATGCGCCTGTGCCCGATGCGGGCCAGCAGATCCGCCTCCGGATCAGGCGCCGCCTCACGGTGACCGCCGATCTCCTTGTAAAGCCGGGCATCGATCAGGAGGCCCTGATCGGGATGTGCTCGTCGGAGCAGCTCGAATTTGAGCAGCGCCAGCGCCTCGAAGATCACCGGATGGGCGGAGCGAACGGATACTGTTTTGCGAAACACCGCGGCGGTTTCCGCGCCGCTCGGCCCCGCCTCCTCGATGAAACGAGCCGTCTCTTCGAGCCAGGTCACGTCGAGCACCGTCCCGGCGCGCAGGAACATCAGCCAGGGTCCGCGCGCCGCCGCCGCCGCCCGATTGAGCCGCCCACCGAGCGGTGCCGTTGAGGTTGCGACCGCGCAGCCTGCCGCATCCGCGAGCGCCAGCGTCGCGTCGGTCGAACCGCCGTCCACGATCGTCACTTCGCGCACGACGCCGCTCACGGCGCCCGGTACCAGCATGGCCAGCGTGGGTACCAGCATGCGTTCGCTGTTCAGAGTTGGAATGATGACGCTGAGCATTGAGAGCGGCTTGAAAATCCGGCCCGGCCGACTCGGACCGGCAACGGGATACGGGCTTGGCTGTAGCATCCCGCCCCGCTTTGTGAAGGCACGAAATTGGGCGCGTCCGCCCCTAGACGCGGCATGGCCGGGGGCTCTTGGTCGGCTCAGACAAAATGTTCTTGTTTTGTTCGAAATTTTGAGCTAAAGGACAATCCATGTCGCATCACGCTGCAGTTCGTCGTCACCTGCCGGAGCCTCCGTCCCGTGCCTCGCACGTGGACGAGGGTAAATCGATTTACCGTCGACAGCTTGGGGGGGAGGCTGGGAGAGCGGCGGCGGGCGCAATGCGGGAGGCCGAGCCGATTGACCCGGCTGTCACGGCAGAGATCGATCCGGCACGCCGGCGCGGCCGGGGTGCTCAGACAAACGCATCCGGCAGGTTTGAACCGCGCGTGCTGGTCGCGTTCGATGACGGTTGGCAGTCAATCGAGGATCTTGCGCCGTTCAAGACCGAAGTCGCGATTGATACGACGCGCAAGGTCATCGCCCGCAATACGTCGCCGGACATCCCGTTCGATCGTTCGATCAACCCTTATCGCGGCTGCGAGCACGGCTGCATCTACTGCTACGCCAGACCAACCCATGCTTATCTCGGCCTGTCGCCCGGCCTCGATTTCGAATCCAAACTCTATATGAAGCCGAGCGCACCGGAGCTCCTTGAACGGGAGCTGTCGGCGGGCAACTATACGCCGCGGCTCATCGCGATCGGCACCAACACTGACGCCTATCAGCCGATCGAGCGGCGCTATGCAATCATGCGGCGCATTCTGGAGGTGCTGGAGCGTACCGGACACCCGGTCGGGATCGTGACCAAGTCGCACCTCGTGACCCGTGACATCGACATTCTCTCCAGAATGGCGAGCCGCAATCTGGTGCGGGTCGGCATTTCGGTGACTACCCTCGATCCCAAGCTTGCCCGCACCATGGAGCCGCGTGCTCCGGCGCCGGCGCGTCGGCTCGACGCGTTGCGCGCACTCGCCGCGGCCGGCGTTCCAACCACCGTGATGGTGGCGCCTGTCATCCCCGCCATCAACGACGCGGAGATCGAGCGCATACTGGAAGCGGCGGCTGCCTGCGGGGCTGAGGCGGCCGGCTACGTCCTGCTGCGGCTGCCGCTTGAGGTGCGCGACCTGTTCCGCGAGTGGCTGCGGGCCAATTTTCCCGACCGTGAACGCCACGTTTTTGCGCTGATTCGCCAGACGCGCGGCGGCAAAGAGTACGACGCGACTTTCGGCAAGCGCATGATAGGTGGCGGTCCCTATGCGTGGATGATCGGCAAACGCTTCGAGACCGCATGCTCCCGCCTTGGGCTCAACGCGCACAAGACGGAACTGACGACCGAGCATTTCAAGCCGCCCCGGCCGGCGAACGAGCAGTTGAGCTTGCTCTGACGCGGTCTCCCCGGCTGCGCAGGGCAATCGGGCCATCCCTCACCGTCCCAAATCGAGGCAGAATGACCGGGCCGTGCGATTGCCCGGCCCGGAAACCTCAGCGAGGAGGCGCCCTCCCTCCGCCTCAGGGCTTGGCAACGTGCCAAACGTTTCCGCGATTATCGCCTTCGACGTCGCCCGGCTTCTTGTCGTCCTTCCAGAAGTACAGCGGCTTGCCCTTGTAGGCCCACTGCTTACTGCCGTCATCGCGCGTGACGACAGTCCACTCGCCCGCGCTCTTGGCGTCTCCGGAAACCATCAGAGGCGGCCAATTGGTCGCGCACTGGCCATTGCAACTGGACTTGTTGGGCGTGGTGTCCCGGTCAAGGGTATAGAGGGTCATGCCTTTGGCATCCACCAGCACCTTGCCTTTCGACGTATCGCCGAGCTTGGCGGGTTCAGCCGTTTGGGCGAGCGCAAATGTGGCGCCGAGCGACAGCATCGTGCCGGCAATCGCAGCAGCGAAGATCTGCTTCATGATGGAACCTCCCTGATTTTCCTTGGGGAGAGCGTCGAAGAAGACGCTCCGGGGGTGAGCTTTGGGGCAGCGGCCCCCTCCTTTACCTTTCCCGGCTGCCGGGAAAGGTAAAGGAGGAGCGCATGGTGCAACAAAAACAACCAAGTTGCAAAGCCGGCTCTTTAGGGGCCGTAATCTCCGACGGTCGGACCGGCCGGCTTCAGTCAATCCGGAGCGATCGGACCACCGCGACAGGAGGGGCGGCGCGGGGCGACGCTGCGCGAGCCGCGGGGGCGCTGGGCCCGCATGGACCGCACCCCGGATGGACTGCCGGTAAGGTTTCGCGGGGCTTGTCCCGGCGACGGCGAACTTTTAGGCACTGTGCCGGAATGATCGACGGGGCGGTGCAGCCGGCCACGAGCGGGCCCAGCGTGTCAGGCGTTTTAAGATGACTGGAATCCCATTCAACATGCCGTCTCAACGATTGGGATCGGGTACGCGAACCTTCGCGTTGTCGGTGGCTCTCTACGCCGCGGCATTCGTCGTCCTGTCATGGCCGTGGCTTTCCGGCAAGCTAACGATCCCTTGGGATGCCAAGGCTCAGTTCCAGCCGGAACTGCAATTCCTCGCATCCTCGCTCGCGCGCGGGGAGTCCCCGTTGTGGACTCCGAATGTGTTTGCAGGCTGGCCGCAGATCGCCGATCCGCAATCGCTGATCTTCTCGCCGCTGCATTTTGCCCTTGCGGCGTTCGATGCGACGCCCAGCTTTCGCGAAGCCGATTTCGTCACCTTCGCCTATCTGTTCTGTGGTGGCCTGGGGCTCATGCTGTTCTTCCGCGACCGCGGCTGGCATCCCGCCGGCGCTGCGGTTGCGGCATTGATTTTTGCATTCGGCGGCTCGGCGTCATCGCGCCTGCAGCACACCAGCGAGATCATCAGCCTCTCCTACGTGCCGATCGCCTTGTGGCTGCTCGCGCGCACGCTGGAGCGCGCGTCATGGCGCATCGGCCTTGCGACCGGCGGCGTGATTGCTCTTCTCGCCATTGGACGCGATCAGGTCGCACTGCTCGGGCTTTACGTGCTCGCCCTTTACGTCGTCGCCTGGTGGCTCGATGGCAAGGGCCGGCTTGCGCGCTTGCGAAGCACAGCGCTTCCGCTTGCGGTCTGCGCCATCACGGTCGCCGTCATCGCGGTCATTCCTTTGGCACTGTCCGCCCTGCTCGCCGCTGACAGCAATCGGCCGGTGATAGGCCTGGAGCATGCCGGGCGTGGCTCGCTCCATCCGTCCCTGCTGTTGATGCTGGCGTTTGCCGACCTGTTCGGCGCTGCCGATCCGAACGTCGAGTTCTGGGGCCCGCCTAGCCTCGCGTGGGACGCCGCAATGAAGCCGAGCGGCCTTGCTCTCGCACAGAACATGGGCGAGATCTATTGCGGCATGCTCGCGGTCGTGCTGATTCTTGGCGCCGGGCTTGAACGCGGCCTGCTGTGGGCGCGCGAAGTCCGCTTTTTCCTCATCGCGCTTGGACTTGTTCTGCTTTACGCACTCGGCTGGTATACGCCGGCATTCCGACTGATGTATGACGCACTGCCCGGCGTCGACCTGTTTCGCCGGCCGGCGGATGCCACCTTCGTCATCGGGCTGTTGATCGCGATCGTGGCCGGCCATCTCGTCCATCGCGTCGTCTCCGGCGACGCGCCGCAGCCGCGCTGGTTCTATGGGGTCGATATCGCAACCTTCGGCGCGCTGACTGCGATCGCCATCGCTTTGGCGCATCAGGCTGACCGCCTCGGTGTCGCAGCGTTGCCCATCACCACCGGTATAGTCTTCGCAGCGGTCGCGATTGCGCTGCTCGGCCTGGCGCGGCGTATTGCGTTTGCGCGCCCCGTCTTTGCCTCCGCAATGCTTCTTGGCTTCACCACGTTCGATCTCGCCTGGAACAACGCACCAAACGAATCGACCGGGCTGCCGCCGTCACGCTATGACGCGCTCCGCCCGCAAACCGGCAATGCGACCGTCGCGCTCATCAAGGCAAAGCTTGCCGAGACCGCCGGCCCCGACCGCCGCGACCGCGTCGAATTGATCGGCATCGCGTATCACTGGCCAAACTTGGCGCTGGCTCAAGGCTTTGACCACCTGTTCGGGCACAATCCCCTGCGCCTGCGCGACTTCGCACGCGCCACCGGCGTCGGCGACACTGTCGCCGAACCGGTGCAGCGCCCCTTCGCACCGCTGTTTCCGTCCTACCGCTCGACCATGGCCAACCTGTGCGGCGTGCGCTTCATTGCCACCGGCGTGCCCGTCGAACAGATTGATACCTCGCTTCACGCCGGCGACCTCAAGTTCATTGCGCGTACCGAGGACGCCTATGTGTATGAGAACCCGCGCGCGCTGCCCCGCGTCATGGTCGTGCCGGACTACCTGATTGCCGATTTCGATGACCTGATCCGCAACGGCTGGCCCAATGTCGACCCGCGCCACACCGTGTTGCTGGAGCGGCCGCCCCCGGCGTTGCCGCGCGCGGTGCCCGCGCTTCCAGCGCAGAGGAACGAGGGGGCCAGCAGCGTGCGCATTCTTCGCTACGCGAACACCGAGGTTGATATCGAGGCGAACGCGCCGAACGGCGGCTTTGTGGTCCTCAATGATGCCTGGCATCCCTGGTGGCGGGCCGCGGTCGACGGCCGGCCGGCCGAGATTCTCAGAGCCAACGTGCTGTTCCGCGCCGTATCGATCAGCCCCGGGACGCATCGCGTGCAGTTCGCATTCGAGCCGCTGCAGGGAGCGTGGGAGGAGCTGAAGGAGAAGGTCGCAGAAGTGAGGTCAGCGAGATGACGGCCCGCGCATGATGCCTCGGCGGGTTCTTGCAGCCAGCCACCAAAGGCCTATTGACTCGTCACCAGAACCTGCGCGCGGCCGCTCCAGCCGGAGCGGCAGCTCGGCTGGAGAGGAAGCGCGGGGCACATCCATAGCCGTCCGCGCGGTGAAGAAGTTTGCCGGACTTGGCGTTGATTCCATCAGCGTTACCGATTGTGAAAGAGCCGCAACATGCCACCCTTTCGGGCACCCTTCGGCACCGCGGCACGCACCAGGTCGCCGGTCTGAAAGCCGCCAACTCGCGTGGCGCGAGTGTTAACAACCACGCGAGAATTCCTGCCGATCCAGATTGGTGCAGCAGTAATCCCCGCGCCCAGTCGCCTTTATTTCCGTTGATGGATATTGCCAGCCGACGAGCGTCCCGACTTCGCCACCACAAGCGGCATCAAGGGCGTGGCTCTTCGCAATAGCGAGCCCGCAGCGGTGGTGCGGCCGCCGGATGAAGCCTCGATCGGCAAACCCGTATCAGCCAAAGCCTCCTACAGCGCCCCTCGGGTGGCGATGACGGCGGCCGCGCCCTTTGGAGGCGCCTTGGCCTGCGCTTTGATGCGGGCCAGCAGTGTACCTTCGGCGATGTACTACCGCACCGCCGCGTTCGAGCCGAGCCGAGCCGTTTTCTCAGAACACGCGCATCAGCGGTCTGCTGACGCTTGTCGAAAATGAGTGGCGACAACTTCGTCTCCCAAATTTTGCCCTTACAGGCCTTGTGACGCTGCTCTTGCCGGGCAATCCTCCCCGCGGGAAAGTTGCAGAGGAGCGATTGAGCAAGACCCGTTTCGTGCCTCTGTGCCGTAGCCTCTTCGATGCTTACCGCAACCTATCACATGCTGAAGAATGGTACCGAACACCGGGTCTCGGTGCCGAGCACTTTGATCGTCGTTGCGCTACGGTCGAGCTTCGCACGCTCCCAGAAGCCGCATGACCCTGCGCACCGGCCGGCGTTCGTTTATGCCGGGAAGCATTCGGACGTCGGTCTTGAACCTGTCTGCAACGCAGCTCGGAGCCTCCTGGTAACCCTGGGCTTTGGGTCAAAAGCCGCCACCTGAACGGCATCAGCCGTGAGGAGGCGGATGGGTTACTCCACTGAAAGATTGGCCGCCTTGACCACCTTCGCCCATTTCGCGGTGTCGTCGGCAACGAATTTGCCAAATTTGGCCGGCGACAGTGGCATAGGGATGCCGCCGAGATCGGCGAGCTTCGCCTGCATCTTTGGATCAGCGAGCCCGGCCGCCATCGACTTGTTGAGGATCGCGATGACCTCGGCCGGCGTGCCCTTCGGGGCCGAGATGCCATACCAGGGGGCGGCCTCGTAGCCGGGAACCGTTTCCGCAATGGCCGGAATGTCCGGGAGCCCCGGCCAGCGTTTCGCCACCGTAACCCCGAGCGCCTTGAGCTGGCCGCTGCGCACAAACTCGATCGAGCCCGGCAGATTGTCAAACAGCACATGCACCTTGCCGGTCATCAGGTCCGGATAAGCTGGTGCCGCACCCCGGTAGGGCACATGAATGATGTCGAGCCCCGCCGTCAGCTTGAACAATTCTCCCGACAGGTGAACGGAAGTGGCGTTTCCCGAGGACGCAAAGCTCAATTCGCCGGGTCTCGCCTGAGCGAGCGCGATGAAATCCGCCACGGTTTTGACCGGCAGCGAAGGTGGCACCACCATGATATTGGTAAGCAGCATGATGCCGGCGACCGGCGCAGTATCGCGAATGAAATCAAACGGCAGCTTCTTGTAGAGGGATGCGCTGATCGCGTTGTTCGGCGCGGCGAACAGAAGGGTGTAACCGTCCGGCGGCGAATTGATCATCGCCGCCGTCCCGATATTGCCGCCGGAACCGGCGCGGTTTTCGACAATGACCTGCTGACCGAGATCGTTCGATAACCAGTCGGCGACGATCCGCGCCGTGGTATCGACCGCACCGCCGGCCGGGAACGCCGCGACGAGACGGATCGGCCGGGTGGGGTACTTCTCGGCGCCGACGGCGGCTTGCGGTGTCAACAGGCCTGTTGCGGCGAGACCGCCGGCGCCTAGAACAAGCAGGAGCAATTGTTGTGCGGCGGGCATGGATTCATCTCGGTGAGGCAGTCGCCGATCCCTTGGCGCTCCAGGTTATCAGCTTGCCGGCTGGCGCGATACCGCCCGGCGGTTCGGTTCGTTCGCCGTGGAAATGCGACCGTCTATTGTTGTTGAAACCTGACAGAATGCGGCCATCGGCAAAGGCAGAACGATCTGTGCCGCTATCGGCCCAGATGGTTTCTCGTCGATAGCAGGGCGGACAACGCACACAGGACCGCCTGCCACCGCGAGCGGAAACTCAAACTGTCCAACTACCGTTAGTTGGTAGTCTGCCAGGATGCTGCCCTGCTATTGCCGCGATCGGACGGCAGATATGACCCCGTTTAACGCCCAAGCAGGGAGAGCCACTATCGCATGCTGCGTGGTCGCACTGCCGTTTCGCGCCGCACGGCGATCCGCGGCCTCGCGTCGGCCGCAACCACGCTTGCGGTTGCGGGCTGCGCCGGCATGGCGACCGGGCCCCATTTCGGCGCTGCCGCGCTCGCGAACAATCCGACGGTCCTGGTCGCAACGACGCGCAAGCCGGTCGGCGGCGCGCGCGCCAAGCCGTGGTTCGGAACCGAGCGCTCGCGCAAGATTACGTTCGCGCGCGCGACGTTGATACCGCCCGACGATGGCCGTTTCTCGCTTTCCTCGATCGGTCTTTCCGATTGGAGCATCGCTTCCGTCGAGCCAGTATCGCAAATTGACGATCTGCTCGGGCACG
>JASHRR010000314.1 GCA_030037185.1 Xanthobacteraceae bacterium
TAAAGGATTTGTTGCGAAGCCAACTCGGGCCCTTTGCGGACCTGATCGGAACTCGGATCAACTTTGACGGACCGAAGCTGCTTCTGAACGCGGCTGCCGCCCAAGCCATTGGTCTCGCACTCCAAGAACTCGCGACCAATGCCGGTAACTACGGCGCGCTGTCGACGGAAACCGGCCCGTCGACGTGCGCTGGCAGCTCGAGGATGATACCTTCGTGATGGACTGGATCGAGCGTGGCGGACCACCCGTGCAGTCGCCCGAGCGTCGGGGCTTCGGCACCACGGTCGTCGAGTCGATGGCGAAGCGCGCTGTCGGCGGTGAGGTTGAGCTTGATTTCGCTTTCTCAAGACTCGAGTGGCTCCTGCCCGGCGGCGAATGCACTCGAGTCGAGGGAGACGATGGAAGGCCTCGCAACGTCGGCGCATGCAGGAGGAGCCGAACATTGATAAAGCCTCGAGCCTGTCAAAATGAAGTGGAGCGCGCGGCTCCCGGCTGGTTGTTCGGCCAAGGCCACTGGCCAACTGAAGTTGCGGCGTTCGAGGCCAACCTTTCGGGCAAACCTCTACAAGCTCTGGAACCGCACTCGCTTCTTCGCCAACACCCGCTGCACCGTGACGTCGATCGGCTGTGCCAAGACAGGATGAGAGTGTACAAAAGTGACTCGTTTCTTGCGGCTCTGGTTGATGCCGCAATTTGTCCTCGAGTGTATCTGGGTTGAAGGCGTGCGCGACCGATAGCGCTTGGTCCATTCGGTCATGCCTAATTGGCGGTGCAGCCGATGAAGTTGAGATACTGATCGACGTAATTCGCGGTCGCGGCCAGCGAAGCCCTCCCGCCTCAGCAGCTCCCGCGAGCCTGCTGTGGAGGAATCGAGACGCCTCAGGAGCGGGAGCCGCGATGAGTCGTCATGATGTTCACCGGACTCCCAGTACCAGGTAGCGATGTTGCCGACAGATCTGCCAGATACGTTTCGATGAGTTGTTCGTAAGTAGGCTGAGGAAGGACGGTGCATTTCGATTGCACAAGATCGTTGGTCGATCGTGCTGTGATCGCGAGTCCTTGTTGGTTGAGGCACTCGCGCAGTTCGCAGAAAACCTGATCGTTCCCATGCGATGCAAGTGCCAATATCGCTTCTGCTACACCGTTGCCGCGCAAAATCGAAAAATTGCCAGCCTTGTCGAAGGACATCACAGGAGCCGCCTCAATTTGAACCTGTGCGGGGCCAAACCAATATCCGATAGCATTGCCATCTGCATCTTCCGCCACGAACCCGCTATAGCGAACCATATCCGCCATCGCCTGGGCGCGGGCAAGACGTGCGATCCCCTCCAAATCGTCCCGGCCTCTGCATTCCGCATCGATGACCGTTGGTAGTTGATCGCACTTGAGGAAGGTAACGCCTAGGCGGCTCAAGCATTTTGCGCGCCCGCTTGCAGCGTCGTCCCACTGCAAGCTCAGGAGCCTGCGAAGATCGTCCGGCGTAGCGCGCCCACCCAGGTGATGTGCGGCGAATTGCACGGCCCGATCGCTCACAGGCACAGTTCATCTCCTACCCATGAAGGGGGATCTTCGCGGGCCTCCGGGGAGTTTGCCCAACGGATACCGTCACCGGAGCATCTCTCATTCTCGGCCTTCGACCCTGACAACCTAGGGAACGCCAACGGTCGGGTCATCGTTCCTTTAAGAAAAAGTGTGTTCGGTAAACCAGGCAGGCCCACTACCGCAGGACGCCGCGCCCGAAGCCGACGATGAGGGCATCGGCGCCGCTGCGATTTGTTGTGCTCGCCGCAGCATCGACGATCCGAGAGGCGCGTTCCCGAGCGACGGCTGCAATAGCCCGTCATTACATTCTCTGGCTCACGCCAGAAGACTTCGGCACGGAGCGATGACGTTTTGGGGATGCTTCCCCGTACTCACTGAACACAACGTGCTCGATTTTTTCGATCTCGTCCTGTTCCGCTCCTGGCCCGACACTGCCGACTTGCGGCGTCGCGGCAATCGTCAGCTTTCTTGATACACCGTCGTGATACCGACCTTGTCGCAGCGGCAGCCCGTGACCCCCGCGGACATCCCTCCCGATGATCCTGCGGCCGCGCAGGATCGCCATGGTGATACGTGCGGTCTGGAATTTGCCGCAAGCACAACTTAATTCAACAAAGGCTTCAGTTCCGCCGGTTTCAAATTACTGATTTGAAAGGACGAGGATGGATATCAGAGGAAAGATCGCGCTAGTCACTGGCGCCAATCGAGGTCTGGGACGCGCGTTTGCCGAGGCACTTCTCGAAGCCGGTGCAGCCAAGGTCTACGCGGGGGCGCGCGAACCCTCGGCGGTAATCGACCCGCGCGTCACGCCCATTCACGTCGACGTGACCTCATCGCGCGACATCGCCGCCGCAGCCACGACTTGCACGGACATCGAGATTCTCATCAACAATGCGGGTGCGATGTTCGCCACGCCGGTCCTTGCGGAGAACTCTGAGGAGGTACTGCGACGGGAAATGGAGGTTAACGTCTTCGGTATGCTCGCGATGTCCAGGGGCTTTGCACCAGTCCTCGCACGCAACGGGGGCGGCGTCCTCGTCAACATGCTGTCGGTCGTGAGCTGGTACGTCTATCCGTTCAATTCGACGTACTGCGCCACTAAGCACGCCGCCTTAGCGGTCACGGAGGGCCTCCGGATCCAGCTCAAGGCGCAAGGCACTACCGTGATCGGGGTCTACGCAGGCCTGATCGACACCGAGATGGGCGCGACGCTGTCCAGCGGGCCGAAAACCTCCCCACGGCAGGTGGCCGAGAAAACAATCCAAGGCATTCGCTCTGGCATTGAGCATGTCCTGGCTGACGACAGTGCGACGAGCCTATGGCAAGCGACGCGGCAAGACCTGATCAAGAAGCACGCCGACATGCAGGCGCTATGGGATCAGCGCGTTGCTGCAACCCGTGTTCAGGTTTGAACAACACGTACCGCGAGACCGCAGAGCGAGTGTAACGTGACGCGCGGGCAGACGGCTCACGCTTCCTCCGTCGGGCTCTCATATTGAGCCCACCTCTGGCGACATTGGCGCGCGCCCTGCACCTGCGCGCGCCCGCGCCGACGAGCGATCGGGTGCTGACTTGCGCGTTGCACAAAGTTGGCCGGCTAGCTGGCGTAGTTCGGACGTACGCTCATGTTATCGGCACCGAAGGCGACCTTGCAGTTTTATTCTGCCTTGATGTTCGCCTCGTGAAAATGC
>JASHRR010000315.1 GCA_030037185.1 Xanthobacteraceae bacterium
ATCGCGGAGCTGGAGGTCGCTGCCGCAACTTGAGTTGAGGAAGACGACGACGTGGTCGGCGTGCTGGTCGAGGCAGTCGAGGAGGACGTGAAGGGCACCGCCGGAGCCGGTGGTGCTAGCAAGCGCGTGAACATCGAGAAGTTTACGATGTCTGACGCCAAGTCCGACGGCAAGCTCGCGCTAGGCGGTGAAAATTGGTCAACCGTGGTGGAGGTGTCCTCCGGAAGCGGATTGGGCGTGCACGGCGCGTTGCCCGCGGCCGAAGCGGTAATGTTTGGCATGGCCGACGCGTTGCGCTTGTTTGGAAAAATCTCGTTGGTGACGCCTTCTTCCACATTGTAAGCTTCACCAGCGAACAACATCAACGACGCGTTCTGCGCTTTCCACCCGAACCGCGCAATATTCGTAGTGTTGCCATTCCGATTGAAAGAGCCCGAGATTCCCAACGAGGCATTGGTTGATGCCTGGGCCGAGACAGAGTTTTCGAGTGTTAGATCGGAAACACCCTCCACCAACCCGTCGCCGAACGTCTGTATCGGGATGCGGAAAATGACATTGTTGTTGGCGAGTTGAGCGGCAAAGTTCGGCTGCGGGAAGACGCAACCCGAGGCATCGGAGCGCCCTTGAATCGAGAAGAGATTGTGCACGCTCCCATCAGGTTGTCCGTTCGGAAGACGCACGAAGCGCGCCTCCCGGACCGGACCATTCGCGGTGACGAAGGACGGTATCACGTTTTTGCCGCCCATCGCGTTCGCGTCCGTTACCTGCGGATTGGTGGTGGGGCTCGAACCACCAACCGCCGGGCTTATGTGACAAGCCCCGCAAGAAAGCTCGTTAAAGCCCGGGCCCAACCCCGAAGAAACAGTCTCAATCGTCGTAAACCTGGCAGTGGCGGCAGTAAAAAAAGTCTGCTCTGCCGCGGTGAGACCGCCAATCGGACCGCCAGCGCCTGGCGCGCCGCCTCTCACGCCCGGGTCCGTGGCTTGTGAAGTTGTGCCTCCCCCACCGCCACCAGGACCGCCGCCACCACCTCCTCTGGACTGCGCAAAAGCCAGTCCTGACAAGGCCGTCGCCCCCAACATCGTGGTGGCTGCCATCGCAACGGACCACCTCAATGCGTAGTTTCTCATCCTTCTACCTCCCATCTTAGGGTGACAAATTTTCAAGTGAAGCAGAAGCTAGGGAATCCAAATCCGCGGTCTTTTGTAGGACGATAAATGTGAAAAAGGGTGGAATCAGTGAGACTAATCATGACCCTAAGTCGTGAGTAAAACCCCTAAATATCGAGCAAACCTGCTAACTCCTATCAGCTGCATGTCTAATCTCACGTTTTGCCGTAATTTAGATACCAACCAACTGCATTGTTTGCATAATAGCCACCTAGCGAATTATGGATGGAACAAATATTAGTAATTAGTAATGTATTACTTCGGCGATCGGCTTGCATGAGCCTCGCCTAATCGAAGCGAATGATGACGCTCCCTTTGTGGATAACCCGCCTCTGCACGACGGCCCCACAAGGCCTGATGCAATCGTCGCTTGCTGCATGACGTGCCAGCGTTCTCGCGCAACACGAAATCCTCCCGCTCACTATCTTCCTGGTCAGCGGGGAAAATAGCGGCGGGGGCAGCAAGGAACCCACGCAGGCCAGGGCAAGCCTAGCCATTGCTTCGCGGAAAATGAGTTATGGCACCCGGAAGCACTCACCTTTTTGTATCGGGGGTGGCGCCTCGGCGCTTGACGTCCGCACCCCTCACGACAGAACTCGCGCCGTTTTTCATCGTGGCTAGTTTGTCTCGGAATCTTCGGTCACGGCGCGCGCATCGACGTTGTGGCGGATCACCCGCGGTCGAGGCGTTCCACCCATTCGCCCGTCTGCCTTGGCAAAGTTGGGCTTTTGGCGACCACCATCACGGCATTCATCCCCGAGAGCGGCTGGAAGCTGATGATCTCGTGCCCCGGGCCGCCTTCGCGATTGTCGAATACGCGCTGGAGCTCTGCGATCATCGTCTCGGGTGAGGTCGATTTGAGTGGGTAGACGCCGCCCGATTGATTGCGCGGCCGCTCCACGTCGAAGGTCGAGACGAGGTCGAGCGCAACCTCGCGCTCAGATGTCGTGCCCTGGATCAGCAAAAGATTTCGCGCCGGCTCGCGCCCCTTCGTGCCGCCATGTTTTCCGCCGTCTTGGCGACCGTGGCGGCTGAAATGTACCTCAGCGGCACGACTGAAATGCCGAATCCGGGCTCTCCGGCTGCCCCCCTGATGGACCCGTGTCCCGGCGCTTCGCGAAGCGGCACGATCTTGATGAATTTGCCATCGTGCACGATCGCAGCGTTGTCCATCCGCAGCACGCTCTCAAATGTCGGCAACAGATCTTTGCGCGCTATTGGTCCGACCGAAGCGAGTGTCACTGTGCCCTGGACCTTCGAATCGGCCACGACATTGAGATGCAGGACGTCGCCCAGCACCGCCTTGGCGACGGACGAAATGTCGACAGCTTCAACGCTGAGCTCGACATCGTCGCCTGTGACCGTAACCGGCTCTAACGATGCGCTGCGCACCTGGTAATCCGAGTCGCGCGCGCGCAGCGGTGGTGAATCGGCTTCGGCGCCTGGAAACAGCACGGGTCTTGCTGATTCGCGGGGTGGTCTGTCGGCCAGTTGGTCAGTTGCAGTCGGGTAGCGGGCGCTGAAGTCGGCATTGCGAACCGCGCTAGTGGTCGCGTCCGCTGCGTTGTCGACCGCCGCAAGTTTTTTTTGTAGCGATGTGGAACAACCGACGAGAAAGCACGCAAGCACGTCTGCAGGCTCACAACTGTGGCCCGCATAAGACGCGAGACTCGCCAAGGTCCGAGACTTTGCATCGATACTGATCTCTGCACCCAAAAAAACGTCGCATTCGACCTGGCCTTTTCCGGCCATTAGCGGGAGGTGGCCCCGCAGTCCAGCCACAACTCTCGGCATCACTTT
>JASHRR010000032.1 GCA_030037185.1 Xanthobacteraceae bacterium
GTTGGCTGAGGACGTTAAGGAGGCACCCCGGCAAGACGAGCCGCCAACAGATAGCGACAGCGGTTCAGAGTCTCGCCGATACCCGGGTGGCAGGCTACGTGCTGTTGCGCCACGAGCCGACCGGGAAGTGGTCGTCCGCAAAATATCAGCTCAGCCGGGAGTTGGAGCGGGGGGGCCGATGAAGGGCGGCCTTATAACATATGCGAGGCGGGTTAGGCATCGGGGACCATAGGGGCATAGGGACCATAGTTCGTCCACCGCATCGCTCTTCCGGCCGGGGTTCCACCCGAACCACAGTTCCGAATCCGGCCTTCTGATTGTGGGCCTCAAGAGCTGCAAGGAACGTGCGGAGAGTGCTTACGCCTCGTCTACCCACGCTATGCCGAAGCCTTCCAGCGACTTTGATGGACTCGGCAGTGTGATCCTGCATGCCGTGGAAGATGATCAGCCCGCCGCCTGGCGTCTTGATCCGGTCGGCCTGGATCTCAAACTCCCCCTGGAGCTCGAACTGCCTGATCGTGTCGTCCACGAGTTTCTTCGAAGACTGCGCCAGCACACGCTGCACCTCGCGGATACAGACGACGCTGGTGGGCCGATTCAGCAGGCAGCGCTCTACAGCAGCGCGCCGGCAAAGAAATTGCTCTTGCCGCTGCCCCGGCCGCCCCAGGCAGCCTTATAGCGCGCCGGCTCGAGGAGGGGCTCGAAGACCTCAGCTGTCTCCAAACGTAATTTCCGTCCGGTCGTCATCCCGCCTCGACGCTTTAACGATCACCCGCTCAATGTGCGTGATCTGGATCATGGGCGGCGGCGCCGCTTCGGGTGCCTTGCTGTGGAGATAAGGCAGCGCTGCCTTGGCGGCCTCAAGCCGGAACCCAGGCGGTTGGCGAGGTCGCGAGCAAACTCCATCACGATGTCGAGCATCGTGGGCTCGTTCTCGATCGCCTCAGTGAACACCCCAGCCTTGGGCTTGGGTTTAAGAGACGCCTCCACCTGCTGCCTCAGCGAGGGTGGAGCTTTGATTTTGTTCTTACTGCCTTTTTGTCGGCCGCCAGTTTTGCGTCCGAGCGCCATCTATCTATTTGGTCTATTTTCAGACCATCCTCTGTCTAAACCTTGTCCGGCCAGTTCGGTGATATGGACGACGCGATCGGGCTGAGCGTCAGGCGCCTTGCTGTGGCAGTAGACTGCAGCAGCCTTCGCCATTTCCCCGCGAAATCCCGGCGGGTTGGTCTCGTCACGCATGAACTCCAGCATGACGTCGAGGGGCATTTTCAGCGCCTGCTCGGTCTCCACCGCCATTTCGAACTTGGCTGCAGCCTCGGCCGCCTTGGCCTCTGCTTTGGCAGCTGCCCTTAGCCTGGCTTTGGCCTCAGATCGCTCCGCTGCCAATTGCCTGAGCGGAAGCTTCGGTTTGTTCTTGCTGCCCTTCTGTCGGCCGCCAGTTTTGCGCCCGAGCGCCATTGAGCGGCCGGTCAAAGAGCGACATACTGACCGGTCCTAGAATCTTTGGTGCATGATCTTCATTGATCGCGAACGTCACGGGTTCATCGAGCAAACAGAGGCTCGTTCGTGGGCCGCGAAGATGAGTCCGAACGGGAATAGTGCCGCCATGCATGCGGCAATAGAGCCACGCCGCGCTGGTGCTGAACAACCACGGCTGAGTCGTGAATTCACTGCCGATGTGGTCGTCATCCGCGGGCCACTGCTTGGCTTACCCAGGAGGAAACTAATCATGGTCAAAAAACGCGAAACAAAGGTCGCCGAGCTTCGGGATCAGACGGCCGTCAGCCGGCGCGACTTGGTCAAGGCGGGCGCTGCCGCCGGATTGGGCGCGGCCATCCTGTCGGCCCCTGGCAAGGCACAGGCGCAACCGGCCCCCGCTGACATTCGCTGGGACTACGAGGCGGATGTGATCGTGTGCGGCTCCGGTGGGACCGGAATCGTGGCGGCGAAACGCGCACATGACCTGGGCGCCGATGTGCTGGTTCTGGAGCAGAACTTCGATATCGGTGGGAAATTATCGCACAACGGCGGATTATCGTCGTTCGGCGGCGGCGACGTCATCCAGGAGCGCGACCGACGCGGCCTTGCCGACCCCGACGGATGGCTGACCGCCCCATTGCTGCCGCCCGCGGATATGACTGATGACCCCGAGACGCTGTTCATTGACACAACCGACTGGTCGGTCGTCAACGACCACGCGATTGCCGAATATCGCTACAACGATCGCGGATACCAGCGCGGGTGGGCCGACAACGCGGCTGCGACCCGCCAGTTCCTGATGGACAACCACGTTCGCTTTTCGCGCATTAGCCGTACCCACCAGGGCGGCGGCATGACCAAGGCCCGGGCCGCTACTTCGATCATGAAGCTCGGCGCCAAGACGGACATCGAGGCGGGGACGATCACGTCGGCAGACGCCGGCAGCAAGGAGGAGGAAAGACAATCACTCTTCAACCCCTGCACCCAGATCTGCGGTGGCCCCGGCGCGCGGGCCGACTCCCTTGGTGCTCCGAACTGCATAAGGGGCGGCTTCGTCATCTCCCGCTCCGTTGAATACACCGCCCGCAAGGCTGGCGTCAGGTTCATGCTCAACCGGCACATGGACGAAATCATCCGCGAAGGTGGCGATTCCGGCAGGGTTATCGGTGTCAAGGCAAGCTACACGCCGCGCATCAGTCCCGTGACCGGCAAACGGCTGGAGAGCTACTGGAGCAACGGCAATATCGACGAAACTAAGCAGGTCATCTACGTCCGCGCTCGCAGGGCAGTGATCGTGGGGACCGGTGGTTATATGGGCAACGTTCCCTTCCGCACCAGTTTCGACCCGCGGATGAGCGAACCTTCGATGCAGTATGGCACCGGCCTGATGGGTCCTCTCCACGAGGACGCGAGCGGCATCCTGGCCGGCATGAAGGTCGGGGCGGGCCTCGGCGGTCTTTTCCAGCCCTACCTTCACTTCAGCTCGGCCCTGCGCCTTCAGAACGTTCTGGCCACCAGCGACATTTTCGACACCGTGATGCCGGGGCACCCGGCGTTCGAGTTCATCCGTTCCTTCGGCATCGCGATCGGCACCTCAGGCTGGGAATACATCATTGCCGTCAACC
>JASHRR010000316.1 GCA_030037185.1 Xanthobacteraceae bacterium
GTACGATCAGCCGGAACTGCAGAAAGACCTGAAGATGGCCGCCGGCCTGATCCTGCTGTTGGCCAAATTGCCCGACGTAGAGATCGACGTGCTGCCTTCCGACCATTCTCCAGGACACCTGCGGATTCGAGCCACGCGTGAATCATGACCATGGCCAATGAACTAGAGGCGGTCGCCAGAGCCCTGTGCCTGATCAACGGCGTCGATCCGGATTCGGCGGTCGATAAGCCGGGTCGGGCGACTGAACCGGCATGGTACGGGTACCGCGAGCGCGCCCGGCGCGTGCTTGCGACTCCCGGAACCCCGTACCGGATGGACGAATGATGGCGACGTTCCACACCCCACGTCTTGAATTCCAACCCGCTCGACTACAGAGGCGCGTCGTGACTGACTTTGCGGGGTGTTGCAGCAACCTCGTTGCGGTCCATCGTCTGTGCGCTTGCCAGGTTGACAGCCGATTGGCATAGTGCGTTGAGGCATCGTTTGTTAGGACGCCTGAACGAGCTTAACCCCGAAAGTATTTCGCAGCGCGCTATTGCAGCGTGGGACCGCCAGTCCCTTCCGAACATCTGAATGACGAATTGCCAGGCGACCCTGGGGCCGCGCACGCCGTCGAATGACGACGATCTTCCCGCCGATGCTTGACTGGTCCGGCGCTCCCGGGCGCTTGTCGCTGCCTTCGTCCGGTGCGCACTCAGATAACCGACCCGACCGGCATATGGGAGTCAGGGTCGGTCAAGCCGCCCGGCCAGATCATCCCGCAGTGGTCCGGTCGGGCGGTACTCTGTAGCACTCCACTTTTACCCAGGCGGGCCTGGTATCGCATCCCGCTTTTCGCCCGGCACGTCGGGACTCAACGGCGCCGCCGATAGGACACGGGCAGCGCTAAATATCACCTCGCTGTTCTTGAGGCCCCGCACCTTTCAGCCGGAAGCGCCACGTGATGCGGCCATTTGCGCTTGAGATCACCGCGGGTGATTTCGCCCTTCCGGCCGGTCATCGTCGGCGCACACTGCCTGAGGCTCGTCGATTCCAAATCTCGCTCCGCTCCCGCTGCACCGCGATGCTGGCGGGATTGCGGACCTTTGATCGATAAGTGCCGTCGAGTCGGTGGGGATATGTCGATCCACTCGGGATTGCGCTGACGGCTGCGACATCGGCACGGAGGTGAATCGCAACACTTTGGCTCCGGGCGTGACCTGGGATGAGCCGCTATTACAACTTTGGCCCTACAACAGGCGCAGCGGCTGATGCTGGTTCACGGGCAGGCGTTGTCGCGGAACCCAATCCCTGCGGTACCGGAGCTGGAGCTGGAGTCGGCGCTCCAGACTGCTCCGGTACCGGAGCCGGCGCTGGCGCTCCAGACTGCCGCGGTTCATGAGCCGGGGCGGGTAGCCCCGGCAGCACCGGGTTCGCGGCCAAGGAAATTGGCGTTCCGACGACTGTGACAGAGATACTTCCGTTGCTATTCTTCAGAACGAAATTGTAGCCTTGCAGAATGCGCGTCACCACCCGCGAAAGCGGGCCAACGTAAGTCCCATATAGCCGCTTATCGAGATCGATCGAAGACCGGTAATCCATATCGAATGCACGGCTCAAAGCGGCGAGGATATCCTCGACCGAAGTATCCCGGGCCTCAATTGTGATGGCGTCCGCGCTGCCGCTAACTTGGATTCCCGCGAGCACCGGAATTGGAGCGTGCCGAAGACGACCGCGCCGCGCTTCTAGCGCACGACGATCAGCAGACCAGTCAGCTAGATCTACCTTTTGCTCATCAATTCGAGGAATAGCGTCAACATGTCCGGATAGCTTTTGCGAAGGAATTAAGCCGGCCTCAGAAGCTGATTTTGCGAGGTCAGAGCTGTTGGATATCGGATAGGTTGCGAGGGGCGGGTTATCCAGTACGTTCGGCACTTGAGGTTCAGTTAGCCACAGCGTGATGAAAAAGCTGCCGAAAGGAACAGCCGATAGGAAGACTATGTAAGCGGCGCGGCGCAACAACAGATGTCCCGCACGTGCCACATCCGGGTGGATGACGATCGCGCGAATGCGACGCTGAGTTAACAATTCGGGTGTCATTTTTGGCAGCTCTGATAGTTACACCATTTCCGTCTGTCTCGGGGGGCCGCCTTGAACAGCAGCTCCCGGAGAGTGGGTCAACTCCGTGGCAACCAAAGGGCGGCCTTCGGGCTGCCCCCTTCCCTTTGGGGTTACGTTCCCGCCGCCCGTCAACGCTCCGCCGGTACGTAGCTGCGCTCAATGTGTCCCATTGTTGGACGGTCCTTGGTCCTTGGTCGCTCGCTTCCCGGGCAGAAACGCACGTCTTTGTCCCGAAATGGGACGGCTCGCCAAACTCACCGGCGCCAGCCGCCAATCAATTGACAGAGACCTCACTGGCCCAAAGGGGCCAAGAAAGTGGCCCAAATGGGCCACCCAGAGAAACGCGCGCTCAGCTCGTGCCCCCCGGCCACGCTGCGGGCCTTCCTGCTGGCCGCAGGGGGCTTTACAATACATATCCCTTCTCGTTCATGCCGGCGGTTCTGCTGTCACCGCCTCAATGCCAGCAGCCGCTTGGCCGGCACTTTAAACTCCGCCGCGGCCTTCTCCATCGCAGTGGCTTCGTCGGGAGCCTCGACCACGCCAAGCCGAATGATCCTTCGAGTAATTCTTACGTCAATCATGCTCCTCTCAACGGGGCAATGATCGAGGCCGCCAGAGATATTCGCGTCGGCAACTTTTACGCCCAGGACGCCAAAAC
>JASHRR010000317.1 GCA_030037185.1 Xanthobacteraceae bacterium
GAGGAATGCCAATGCGAAGATGCTGTATGTTCTTTTAACTGGATTTTGTAGGCGGTCGTCGCGGGCAATGCCCCTGAGAGATCTACGGCGTATCGCCCGCAGCTAAGTGGGGGGGCGCCGGGCCTCCCCTTGCAGGCGTCGAGCCGCGGCCTGCACATTGACCGCTGACGACCTCGCCACGATCCTGAGCGGGTGGACGCGGACCGGAGCCGTCAAGGAATTGCGCCGCGTGCCCGGGCAGTCGTCGCACGGTTTGAGCGAGCCCGACCTTCTGCGCCATCATGGCGGCGGCGGTGCAGCCGGGCTTTTGGAGGGAGGGACGAAATGAGAGCAATTCTCTGTTCTGCGTTGATGGCGCTGGCGATCACGACGGCGGGTGCAGAGGCAGACAAGGACAGCGCCGTTTCCATGTTGCCAGATTGCAAAGCCGCGATTGATGGCGATAAGTCCGGAAATGGCTTTGCCCGAGGGTTTTGCGTAGGGACAGTTCTTGGACTGGCCCTTATGGCAGAGAATTCAGATGTGCACGTGACGGCCCTGAGCGGGGAGGGTCAAGCGCGATGGTTCGATGAGAAATGGCACTGCGTGAAAATTCCCGACAGCGTCACCCAAGGGCAGATAGTGGGAGTCGTTGTCCTCTACATAGAAGCGCGACCGGACAGGATGCATGAGCCGTTCCGGTCACTTGCCCTTGAAGCGCTATTCGATGCATGGTCGTGCCAGCCCTGAGCAACCATGCCCTCGCCCGGCGGGCCGCTTGCCCCGGCGGCTGGCTCAAAACAGCGCAAGAGTTCGCGCGGTAGCGCTGCCCTATCTCCGGAAGTTCAACGACGGCGCCGCTGAGGGGCGCCGTCTTCCGGCTGCAGCTTGCCGATCTCGGCGGAGAGCTTGTCCACGCTCTGCCGCACGGCGGTGAGAGCCACAGACGTCGCTTTCAGTCGGTCAGCGGAAGTGCTAGGGGGCGCAGCCGCTGGCGCCACCCAGGCAAGACGTGGTGACCAGCCGGCGGCTGCCTTCCTGGCTGTGCCGCCGTAGGACTGCCAAGCCATGCCGGCAGCAAACCCGACGACGAAAATCAACAGCACGCGAGCGAAGGCGAGTGAGACCAGCTTGGCGAGCCACGAACCTGCGCTCACGATGGCCTTCCGCACGGTTGTGCGCAGGCCAGGCTTGTTCGATGGCTCACCGGCCGGGCGGTTTCTGGAGAACTCGGATACTGCGGAAGTCGCGGTGGAATTCATCGGTATCCTCCAATGGTCATCGGTCCCGCGGATAGTTCTCGAGGCGGTTTCGATTCGCAACCTCTGGGCTTAGCCTTGCGGCCAGCTCGGATGGCGCATGGACGAAGGCCGCACGCGGGTAACATTTGACTGGAATATCCCGGTCCTTGGCTGGCACGGATAGGCGCAGTACCAATCACGGGAAAGCACGCACCAGTAAAGCAGATCTCACGAAAGCGTGCAAAGCGGCAGGGTAACCTTCACTCGGGGACAACCGAACCTGCCGATATCAGAACAGCGATTGCACATGTTGTGGGCGAGCGCCGCGGCATGTGAGACGTGAAGGAGTTATTCCATGGACAAGAAAGTCATCGGTGTCGCGTTGGCACTCACCTTTGTCGGTTACCTAGCGATCGCAACTGGCGCGCCAGCGCACGGGTCGAAACTGCAATTGGAGGGCATAAATCCTCATGCTATGAGAACGGATGGTTGCCCATACTATCCGTCACCTGTTGCTTGTCGAGCTGCTTCGACGGCTCGCAGCACCACGTCTGGGGCCTAGACGAGACGTCGAACAGCACGACCCCGCTTAGAGGGCACTGCAAGGGGCGGCGTTCGGGTCGCCCCTTTCATTTTGCGACCTTTTGCGCGCCTGGCAAGCTCGCGGCCTCGCCCCGGCGGGGGACCCGCAATGACGCGGGGGCGCAAGCCGCAGGGATAGAGCGGTCCCGGACTGATCGCCCGGCCTGTGGAACCGACGGATCGCTTCGCAACCTTTCCTCGTCACACGAATTGACGTGCTTAGAAGATCAATGGCTGAGGAACTCATGAGATCACTCGCATTAACCGTCGCAACAACCACAATGCTTACATTCGCGTTTCCGCTGACCCCGCAGGTTCTCGCGCAGGGCACCGATGATGGTGCCGTGGGCCGGCCGCTCCAGTTGGACGGCGGGCCGTCAGTGGGATCGGATAACCACGGGCAGATTGGTTCACGATCTGAAGCTGCCGAACCGTCCGCGAGCTCCAAGAAAAGTCAGACCGCCATCGAAAAGACCGGCGATACCGCGATTGGCGGACGCTCCAAAACTCACATGGGATTGAGGCTCCGGCCACGGCACCGCTTCGCGATCCACAAACGCCGTTATCATGTCTTCGCGTTCCACCTGCCCAGGCACCGCTTCGTGATCCACAGGCACGGTCGTCGCTTCGTGGCAGTCAACGAGTCCACCCGCGCATGACAGTCACTTGGATGCAGGGGCGGCGCTGATTGCGGCGTAGGAGATCTCTCGTTCACTTTGTCTCTGGCTCCGGCCTTTCGCTGAAGCTGGAAAAGGCAAGGTTCCAGCCGGACGAACTGACCGCTGTTAGCTGTCGGGGTCGCCCGCAGGCCAAGCCATTTGCATCCTCGAAATCCGCCTGACGACTGTAGCGATCTCGGCTTTCTATGGATGGCAGGGGCGACGGCATCGTTCGCTAGCTTCGTCGGGGCGCAAGATGCGCCATGGGGTCGGAACATCAGGACTCTGCTATTTCGGGGCTGCAAAGCCTGCGAAGGTAAGGAGCTTAGCTCTCACTTCACTTAAGCGTCGGAGTAAGCGGGTTCTGGGTTTGAGTCTGTCTTAAGGTTGCTGTCGACCTCCAATTCGATCTGTTCCCAGGATTGCCTCGATCTTGGTCAGCTGAATCTCGACTGACATCGCTTCCTGGCGCACCGACCGCGGTTCCTCGCCGAACGATTTTGATAATCGGATCGACGCTTTTTGGGAGGGAAGGAGCCGCATTATGCGGCCCTCCGTTCTGGGCCTCGGCCGATTGAGGTCTCGAACCGTCCCGGCCACTGCGGGTCGCACGACGACGAGGCGTTCCAGCCGAAGCTCGCCATCGGCGAGGTGAACCTTGCAGCCGGCACCGATCCGCTGAACCCGAGTTTCCCGCATGGTAGGAAACCATGCCGTTGCGTGTCGTTCCAGATTCTCCCCCAGCACTTGCCTGTTGGTCCGCTAAATTTTTTGGTCTGACGAGGGCGTTTTATGAACTGCGACCCGATAAAAGATGTCGGCAAGCGCCTGTTGGAATAGCCGCCCCTGATCGCCGACATCGGCAAACGTACTGCCGAAACGGGTGGCCAGCCGCCGGATGCCGCCGCCGCGATCCAGGCCGGCCGATGAATGAGCCATCAACTCCTGCACCATGAGATCGACCATCTCGGCGCGTTGGTGCGGAGGAGACAAGAGCTCATCAGGTGGAGAAAAGGAGATCGGCGGCGCGCCACACTTGGCTCCCTCCGCCAACAAGACGCGCGGTCAATGAGGTGCAAAGAACCGTCACAAGAGCGTCGCATCCACGCCGGTTTTGAGGAGGCGGTACAATATTCTCGCCTTCAAAGAACGTTAGGATGCTTTATTGCTTGCCCAGCGGACCGGCAAGCATGGCCCCGATTCCGTGCCCCCCACGCTATCCGGAATCGGGGCCCCCTTGACTAAGTTGGATAGACCGCGCGTGTGGGCCGAAGCGCCAGTTGGATATCGCAGAAGTGTTGCGGCCGCACACGCGTGAAGTCCCGATCAAGGGCTCTCAAATATCATCATCCAGCCCGACGGTTGATGGGGCCTGGCTCTGCACCCCCCTTTGATCAGGGATGTTAGATATCGGTCACAATTTTTGTGGCATTTCTCTGGCGCGCACGCAAATGGCTTTGCTTGCGTCACGAAAGTTGGGCATCGGAGTTTTTGATGCACCATGACCGAGAGTATCGCAAATTTTACAGCATTTGGCCGGCAGTGAACGGCTTTGCCTGGAAAAAAGCCCCGATCGGAAGGTCGAGGAGGCAGGACCGATCGGGGCGAGGCGCTCGGTCTCCGCTCCGAGACCAAGCCTGCTGACACTACGAGGCCCCCTTAGCGGGGCATTAACCTAGATCAATGGCGCCTGCTTCCCAGGCCACGCGAAGCTCTGATAACGGGAACCGGCGCGGGGGCTGCGAGGAGCGCGCCCTATGCATGACGTTTACAACTTCATTGTTGCGGATCATCTGGCATTCACACTAGGCGCGAGCGGTTTCCTTGTCGGCTGGTTCACTGGCAGTTTTCGGCAACGACGGAAATCAAAAAAGGCCGCGGTCGAGGTTTACGATTACTTCGGGCCAGACGAGGGCACCCTGCCATGAGCCGGATCAAGGCCGCCTCGCAACCGCGCTCGGCTGAGGTTTCGAATTTGATCTGCGTGTGCGCCAAGTAGATGGGCTCCTACGATTTGGACTTGGAGCAGCATCGAGTTCTCGATGCACTCGCACAGTAGAACCGAGCTTCCTGATTAACCTTCGAAAGGTCCTTTTCGCAGCACGCTAGAGGCGCCGGCCCCCAATTTGCAGAGCGGCAACGACTGGCGGACAGCCTACGCACGCTCGCCAAGCGGGCTGCGCGAGTTCGGGGGCCGGAGATCGAGCGTGCTTTGAGGCGACGCCGATCCTTTGGTCGGTTAAGCGTAACCAAGGCGAGCGACGTGACTGCGCCGATCGGACGGCGCAACCATGAGGCGCCAAAGGCGTTGCACCGCAGGAACGCCTGGCGTCGTGGAGGGTGCCGGGCACCGAAGGACGCCCGGGTTCGGTCGCGTATGTCCGCTCGCTTTTTCGAAATCTGTTTCCTTCTCTCGCAGCGAGGAGCGGCGATGAGGTCAGTCCTGGTTGCGTTGGCGCTGCTAGCATCGGGCTCGGCTGTTGGGCAGGTTCCGCAGAATCCTCAGGCCTGCGCGCTTCTGCGGACTGATTTGGAGGAGGCGTACAATCGTTTCATTACGTCGGGCGAGTCGCCGGCTGCGGCAATTGCTCTTGTCGAGCGGATGCTAGAGATGCGCCGCAAGACGGGCGACCCGTGCTACTGGCCGCCTGCACCGCCTTTGGGTGCACGGCGATGAGCGACGTCACCGCCATGCCGTTGCCAGCATCAGATCGACACCCGGCCTCGCAAGGATTGGCGACACCGGCAATCCGGCGGCGTTGAACACTTCTACCCAGCGTTGCTGGCTCATAATGGTCTTTTGGCCGGCGGTGCCAATGGTGGCTTTGAGCTTGCCGTCCTTGTCGAAGATGGCCTGCACTCCTGGCATGCCGAACGAACAGCGCTCGACTGGGGCGGCCGTGTCATGCTGATCACACCGCTGCGATCAACCGCCTGAAATCGCGTCCGCCACGGCTTGCTCAGCTGCGGATGATGGCGCGGCCCTCAACCCGGCCGCGCCGCTCTTTCAGTTCAGCTGGCTGCGGGCACCGCCACCACCTCTCCCACCATCATCGGCTTGCTGCAAAACAAAGCCCACGCCTCCATCAGCTTGCGGCGCTTCTCCAGCATATCGCCGCGCCGGCAAGCGTCCTCGGTCTTGGCAACGACCTCTCGTCCGTCATCACTCCGCAATGTCCGGTGGGCGAGGGCCATTTCGGCAAGCTCGCGCGGGAAATTCGTGCACTCGCCGGCCCAATCGCGGAACGTCGAGCGGAATCCATGAACTGTCGCACCATCGCCGCCGGCAGCATGAACCGCATTCGCCAGCGTCACGTCGCTCAGTGTCGATGCGGCTTTAAGACCCGGGAAGACAAAGCCCTCGGTGCCGATCTCTGCCATCTCGCGCAGCACACACAGAGCGGCGTCAGACAGCGGCACCCGATGCTCTCGACCGGCCTTCGTGCGTCCTGCAGGAATAGTCCACGCCGCGTGTGCGAGGTCGATTTCGGTCCAGCGCGCACCGCGAACCTCGCTGCTGCGGCATGCGGTTAGGACCAAAAACTCCAGGCAGCGTGCGCTTACGCCGAAGGTGTGCCGAAGCCGTTGCATGAAGGCGCCGACCTCTCGCCACGGCAGCGCCGCGTGATGCTCGACACGCTGCACTTTGCTGCGTTTTGGGAGGAGCTGATCAAGATGCCCGCGCCAACGCGCCGGGTTCTCGCCCTCACGCCAGCCGCGCGCTTTTGCATAGTCGAGCACGGCTTCAATGCGCCCGCGCAACCGCGATGCGGTCTCGGTCTTCTCGCACCATAGCGGCTCGATGATCTTCACCACCGCGCCGGTGTCGACGCTGCCGACCGGCAGATCGCCGATCGCGGGCCGCACGTAGGCGCGCAACGAGTTGCGCCATTGCAGGCGATGCCTGGGGCTGCGCCAGCCGGCTTCGTGCGAGGCGAGGTACATGTCCGCCACGGCACCGAACGTCATGCCGGCGGCCTTCGTTTTGGCCGGGTCGGCTTCGATGGCTTTCACGGCCGCGCGTTCTGCCAGCGGATCGCGGCCGTCTTGGACCGCCGCGTGGAGCTCTCTCGCCCTCGCCCGGGCCTGGGCGAGCTTGACCGCGCCGCGCCCAGCGGCAGGGCCCAGCCCCATCTCGCGCATCTTGCCGCCGCGCGTGTAGCGGAACAACCAGAACTTCGCCTGGCGTGACCGCACCAACAGATAGAGCCCGGCGCCGTCGCCAAACCTCCCTGGTTTCGTTCCCTTCTCAACCTGCGCCGCCGTCAAACCCTTCGCGAGTCGTGGCACCGTACCCCCCTCCGTCCTTGCGGTCCCCTAACTGTCCCCTAATCGTAGACCAGGAATGTCTTTGGCCGCAAGCGAGCGATCACACAGGCAGTGTCGCGGAACATCCAGGAAAGATTGGTGTTTTTGATGAGGCTGGCGAAAGCTGGCGAACGCTGATAAAGAGATTATCGGAGGACCAACCATCATCCGAAACGATTGCCCCAGGGGAGGACAATATGGCCATCCGGCATCCGCAACAACGCCCGCTCTCATTACTACATCTGCTGGCGGGCGCGGCAGCCGTTGCGACGGCGGCTGTTGGCACACAGGATGCCGACGCCCAAAGCACAGCGGATGCCGCAGCGACGTGCGCGAAGCTCGCAACTCTCTCCGATTTCCCAGTGGCCGCAACCCAGATCACGGTTGCGAAGTTCAACGCTCGCGGCGGGGCGCCGGCAAGTGGCGTCGCGCTCCCGGATCATTGCCAGGTGCAGGGCATCATCAACAAGCGCGTGGGTGTTGACGGCTATCCTTACGGTGACAGCTTCGAGCTGCGACTGCCGGCGCCGGCCGATTGGAACGGACGCTTCATGTTCCAGGGGGGCGGCGGCACAGAAGGCGCGGTGCCGCCGGCCGTCGGCATTGCCGGAACGCTTACTCCGGGTCTCGTTCATGGCTGGGCCGTGGCGAGCCAGGACGGCGGACATGAGAACAACGATCTTCCCAACCCCACCCAGTTCTTCCTCGATCCGCAGGCAGTCATCGACCACGCCTATCGTTCGATCGATGTCACAACGCAGACCGCCAAGCATCTGATCAACGCCTTTTACGGCCGCAAAGCAAATCGCTCCTATTTCGTTGGCTGCTCCACCGGCGGTCGGCAAGGCATGGTGATGTCGCAGAACTTTCCCGATTACTATGATGGGATCGTCGCCGGCGCGCCGGTTTACGATATCGAAGCTATCGCCCTCAGCGGCCTGTGGGCCGCGGAGGCCATCGCGGCCATTACCCCGGCGCCGATACAAAAGCTGCCTGACAACAATCCGATCTTCTATCCGGCGTTTCCAGAAGCCGATCAGAAGCTATTTACCAGCGCGCTTCTGGCGGCCTGCGACGGCCTCGATGGGCGCGTCGATGGCGTGGTTGACAATTTGCGGGCGTGCCGAGCGAAATTCGATCCCGCCACATTCGTCTTCCCAGACACCGGGCAACCGCTGCAATGCACTGGAACGAAAACATCGACCTGCCTCAGCCCGGCGCAAATCGGTGCGGTCAGGAAGATCAACGAGGGACCTCGGAATTCGCTCGGCGAGCGGATAACGGCGCCTGCCGGCGCAGCCGTACCCGAGCACGCCGACAATGCGGCCTTCGGCTACGCCTACGATGGCGGTTTCATGGCGCCAACTGGAATTCCATTGGGAAAAATCGGTTCGCCGACTGCGACGCCGCTAGATTTCAGCTTGGGGCTGAGGAATTTCCCGTACATCTGGCTGAGCCCGCCCAAACCCGGCTCCAACCCGCTGAGTTTTGATTTCGACAAGGATCTTGGCCGATTGAACAAGAACACGCCCTACGTGTCCTATTCGACTTCCACTGACATTTCAAAATTCAGGAATCGTGGCGGCAAGATCATCTGGTATCACGGCGTCAGCGATCCCCTCCCGCCGGTCGAGGGCACCGTCGCGTACTTTGACGCGCTCACGGCCAATAATGGCGGTGCGACAGAAACCGAGAAATTCGCCCGGCTTTACCTTATTCCGAATATGGGCCACTGCCGCGGCGGACCGGGGAGCGATCAGTTCGACATGCTCACCCCCCTGGTGGCGTGGGTCGAACAAGGCACCGCACCGGACCGCATTATCGCCTCGGGCACGAATTTTACCTCGGCACCGGCGACGCGCAGGCGACCGCTTTGTCCCTATCCGCAAGAGGCGCGCTATATGGGCCCCGCGGACGGCGATCTTGCAGATGCATCCAATTATGCCTGCGTGACGCCGAAATAGCCTCACGGTAGCGTTTGCGGCCGCTGGCGGCATCATGTATCGCAGATC
>JASHRR010000318.1 GCA_030037185.1 Xanthobacteraceae bacterium
TGGTAACGCGAGCATCAGTGAAACTGGCACGAGCGCCAGTTTTGAGACTGGAGATCTCTAGATTTTCGTCTGGCATTTTTGTTTGCTCTCTTTGTATCCGACAATCAGCGGTGATGCTGGTAACGGGCGATGAGTGCCTTCTTGGCTTTACGCTCTTGCTTTGCGGCGATCTCGCTGGCCATCTGGCGCGTCCAGTTCTCGATCAGCTTGGTGCACGATAGGCCGTAGTGACGCGCGATTCTGTCCAGCCGTTTTTTGGTGCCGATTTCAAAGACGAACTGCGCGCGCTCTTTAGTCGCTATCGACGCCATCCATGTGCTTCTCCCGAAACCGGGCTTGCCGCTCGGCGTCGGTCAGTGCTCGTTTTGCTTTGCTCGCCACAGTACACGATTCCCGATCCGTTATGCTGGTCACGAAGGCAAGTCAACCAAAACTGGCTTGCCATAGGGTGTTCGCACCGCTATTGGCAGGCCATGATGGACACTCCCAGCAATCGTCGCGAGCTTCTCAGACGCACAGACGAGTCGAGATCGCGCTCGCTGAGCCGGTGTTCGATCCAGAGCGGCAGATCAGCCGCAAATTCTTCTGGTGCCCGAACGACTGTCGGTATGGAATGATTTCGTCACAGATGGCGAGAGCAAACTTGCTCCCGCCATCTGTGGTATTGCTCCAGGATATTATGGGGTGTCGCCGTACATTGCCTTCAGCCGGCCGTGCGCGTAGGCAAGAACCGGCGGCATATCCATTTTGCCACCGATGATCTCGATATATGCTCCGGTTTTGCTGGCACGCGCAGCCTTCATCGCCTCGTCGAGCTCACCAAGGGTGGTCACGCGCGCCGTATACCAATCCGTGCATCCGAGCGCCTTCGGCAGTTGAGCGTAGTTCCAAGGCGCGAGATCGTTGTAGGTCCAGTTCGGGTTTTCTTCCAGCGACCGCTCGATGAGATAACCGCTGTTGTTGAGGACGAAGACAATAACGTTTACGCCGAACCGTCCCATAGCGCCGATGTCGTTCGCCGTCAGCTGATGGGAGCCGTCGCCGGTGATTAGCACGGTCCGTCTGGCGGGATCAGCCATAGCAATACCGAACGCGGCGGGCGTCGCCCAACCGATCGATCCCCACAGAACCTGCGCCTCGACGCGCACGCCGTCGGGGAGGATCATTGGCGTAATGCCCGGACTTGTGCTGCCGGTTTCGAGGACGACGGTGTCGCCCGCCCGCAGGAATGCCGCGTAGCGCGGATAAAGCGCATCCATGGTGATCCTGTCCGACGGCTTTCCATTCACCGGCGCCAGAGCTTGCGGTGTCCCGCGGTAGGGCGTGGATGACGGCTTGAGCTTGGCCAGTTCCGCCAGCACGTCAACAAGCCGCACACCGGCAATGACATCGTCTCCGATCCTGACGTCGTTGAGACCGACGGTAATAAAGCGGGAGAGGTCGAGCTCGGCGGAATAGGCCGCGGTGGTGATATCGTTCAAATTGACGCCGCCCAGATCGAGCACGAGATCGGCGCCTTCGACGATTTGCCGCGTTCTTGGATCTGACGCCGCGCCGGCGTACATGCCGGTAAACTGCGGATGACTCTCGTCGATCACGCACTTTTCCATGAGCGTTGTGGCGAACGGACAACCGATTGCTTCGATCGCTTTTTGAGCCTGTTTCTGCAAGCCAAGGCGCAGGACAGTGAAGGCGGGAAGTGCGATCACGGACTTCGCCTTTTTGATGCGCTCGGCGATGACCGCCATCGCCTTTTTTAACGCCGCCTCGTTTGATCGAAGCTCGATCGGCTTGACATCAGCAAGCACCACTGGCGACAGCGCATGGTCCGAGGGCACGACGATATAGGCTGGCCGATTCTCGCGGCGCGCCTCGGCGATGAGGCGCTCCATTTCGACAATACAATTCTCCGGGTTGATGACCGCATGACAGCTCGCGGCGGCCCCTGACACGTCGACGAAATTGCCGAACACACCGTCGCCAAGGGTGTGATGCGCAACCTTATGCACGCGCTGATGCTGGTAGGAGGGCATACCGACGACGTGAAACACAAGTGATCGCTCGGCCTTCGCGCCCATCACGCCGTTCAAGGCCGACAGCTCACCGACGCCATAGGTCGTCGCCAGCATCGCCGCGCCGCGGACGCGCGCATAGCCGTCCGCGGCATAAGACGCGTTCAACTCGTTGGCGCAGCCGACCCACTTCACCTTGGCACTGCTGTCGACCGCATCACAGATCGGAAACAAATAATCGCCGGCGACGCCAAAGCAGTGGCTGATGCCCTCCGCAGCTAGGCGCTCGACGATGTAATCGGCGACGCTAGCTGCCTTCACGGTTCCCGACGGCTCGGCTTGTCGGATTCGCTGGGTCATAACGGTCTCCTTTTTTCACTTTGTGGATCGTTGCTGCGGCTCATGCCCTGAGGCCGCATTCGGACAGGAACCAGACGCGCCGTTCGGCTTCGTCAATCCAGTTATCGAGCTGACGCCGGCTTCCTGCAGGTTTCGACCAATACGTCAGCCACCCGCTTACTCATGGCCTGACCTCACATGCTGTTGGGCCTTGTAGTTAACAATATGCCAGTAGGGCGACACGCTGCCGCCAATCGACGATATCGTGACGAGACGTCGCCAAATTCCGATGAGATGCAATTTCGCAACTTAGAATTCGGCGATCTATTGGGCGCAGGTCGCGCGCGATGCACTCAATGTTTCGCTGCGATGAACCTTGGCTTACGGCTTACACGCTCGCGCGGAAACGCAATCGCACTCCCGAGCTAAGCCCGGGAGTCGTTTCTGGAGCTCTGTTGAAGGACGCACAGGCCGTTACCGGCCACACGTATGACGCGCATGACTGACCTCGCGCACGCGGCTCCAAGAAAGGCGGTCGAGTCAGAATTGTTGTGGTTCGTCGCGTGCCAATTTGAGCTTGTCCGCCATTCGGCCGAGCTCGGGAAGCGACCGCACGTTCATCTTTCGCATCGCCCTACTGCGGTGAACCTTCACCGTAGCTTCAGCGATGCCCATATCGCCAGCTATCTGCTTGCTGAGGCGGCCTCGCACGACCTGAAGCATGATATCGCGTTCCCGAGGACTCAACGACGCGAAGCGCTCTTTGAGAGCGGCCAAGGCCTTCTTATCGTCCCGCGAGGTACGATCGCGAGAGAGGCCGAGGTGAATGGCGTCGAGGAGTTCCTGATCACGGAATGGCTTCGTAAGGAACTCAATGGCCCCACCCTTCATCGCTTGCACCGACATCGGGATGTCACCGTGCCCTGTGATGAAGATGATTGGGATTTCCCTGTTCGTCGCGGCGAGCTCGCGCTGAAGATCAAGCCCGCTCCGCCCCGGCAGCCTGACGTCGAGGACCAGGCAGGTGGGTCCATCGGGCGGATCGGATTTGAGAAAGTCGGAAATGGACGCAAATAGGCGAGCATCCAGGCCGAGGGATAGCAACAGACGCCCGACCGATGCGCGAAGGTCCGCATCGTCATCAATGACCAAGACGGTAGCGTTTGCGTTGAGCATCTCTATCACGATTAAAGGTCAAGGAAAATGAGCCTTCGTCTCGATTCGCCGGCTCTAGCGTGAACGTGTGGTTTGTAGGCTAGGCTAGTCCCAGGCTGAGGGCATGAACAGCGCCATCTTGGGCCATAGGATAGTAGCATCATAGACAAAGGTTTACGCAGCGCGACGCTTCTCGGTGGAACTCCTGGCGCGCGGCTTACTTGATCCGGCGCTTGCATAAGCCAAAGTTTACGGGCCGCGGGCCTCGCACCGGCGTTATCTTTGCGCACGCTATCGAATTCGTATGTGGACGCGACCACATTGTTGGGCGTCACCCGCATGGCGGTTTCAGCGAACTGCCGGAAGCCTATGCCGAAAACATCATTGGTCTCGGTCGTTGAAGATGATCGGTACTTTCGCGACTCCATGAGAAGGCTCATGAGGTCGCTGGGGTACAACGTCGAGGCTTTCTCATCGGCCGCAAATTTCCTCGCATCCTCTCGTCTCATCGAAACGAGTTGCTTGGTCGCTGACGTCCATATGCCTGCGATGACCGGCATCGAGCTATACAAACACCTGATCGAAGCAGGGCACACGATTCGGACAATTCTCGTTACTGCCTACCCCGACGACGGGGAACGCGCCCGCGCCCTGAACGACGGGGTCGTTTGTTACCTTCGCAAGCCGGTTGATGAGCAGCACCTGATACGGTGTCTTCGCTCGGCTCTCGAGTCAGCTGAGCCGGGCGAAAAGAATTCGTGAGCTCCTTGTCCGCGCTCGACAAGGTGAACTGAAATACTGCGCCTCGAGGCTCATTGACGTCCGCCCACAGCCGGCCCCCGTGGGCGTTGATTATCGACCGACAGATCGATAGCCCCATCCCCAGCCCGCTGGATTTCGTGGTGTAGAAGGCGTTGAAAACGCGATCGAGATGTTCTGGATCAATCCCCGGGCCGGAATCGCGCACTGCAACGAGGACGCCACCAGCCTTCTGTTGCTCGGTAATGATCGCCAACTCTCGCACGCCGTTCTTAACCAGGCTCATTGCTTCGACAGCGTTCAAGATCAAGTTCAAAACGACCTGTTGGACTTGGACGCGATCCGCCTGGACATGAGGCAGTCCCTCCGTAAGGCGGGTTTGGACCGAGACTCCATTTTTGATGATTGCGCCTTGCGCCAGCGCAATCACATCAGTGATCGCATGATTAAGATCAACACGCTCCTTTCGTGGAGGAGCTTTCTTGATGTGATCCCGGATACGGTCAAGGATCTCTCCGGCTCGATCGGCATCATCCACGACGCAGGCGAGCGCTTCCCTGACCTGGCCCAGATCTGGTGGGCTTCGGTCCAAGAAGTGCATGGCCGCACGGGCATTGTTGCGCGCGGTAGCAATCGGTTGCGCGATTTCGTGAGCCAGTGAGGCGGCCAGTTCTCCGACCACGCTTCGGCGGCTCATGTGGGCGAGATCGGACTCGAGTTGGCGTAGCCTCTCGTGCTCCTCCTGCAGTGCTTGCTCGGCGCACTTGAGGTCTTCGACATCCAGTGTCGCGCCGACCCATAGGAGTAGGGTTCCATCACTTGCCCGGAGCGGTTCGAAGCGAGCGAGGAACCAGCGGGAGTCCCCATGAGCGCTGCGAACCCGATAACTATGCTCACCGGCCTTACCTGTGCGCAGACAATTTGACCAGTATTTGCGCGCTTCTTCGCGGTCGTCCGGATGCAACAACGGGACCCAGTCGTCCCACTGTGCGCCAATGTCGATACCGAAACGCAGGGGATGATCTTTAGGAATACAAAGGTAATCCGCAGTTCGCTTGTTCACGAAAGTGAGCGCGCCGGACGGAGCAGCGTACCAGGCATACGCCGGAAGCACATTTAGAGTGGCCTGCAACTGTGCCAGGTATTCAACATCTCCCTCGGGCCCGGTCCGCCACACCAGCGCCGGAATCGTCTCTACCAGCAAACGAAGCTTTTGCTCGCGGCTCGAGAGTGCCTCCCCACCTCCGTCGCTCTCTCTCGACATCAATCGCTCCAGGGCGAACCCACGAATTCAGATCTGCATTTTCCAGAGACGCCGTGTCGCCGAGGATCGCCGACGCCGCGGCAAGCTAGTGCAATCCTTTTACCCGCTGCCCCGGATGGCGAACAACGTCCTTTTTGCCTCATTAGAACAATGAACGGGCTTCCTGGGGAGGTCGTTCAGCTCAAACGTCTTGAAATCGTTGTTCATCGTACTCGGCCCGTCAATACGCCGAGCCGCTGTTTCGTGCATGAGGCGGTTATGGCCCAGGGCTGACGGCTCGGGCAAAGGCATGCTCCGGGGCCGAACGTGGCCCGTGGCGACAGTCTGAGGTGCTCCAGGAACCCGGGTCCAACTTATATGCGGGCTTAATCGCACCAAGCA
>JASHRR010000319.1 GCA_030037185.1 Xanthobacteraceae bacterium
GACGATACCGCGACTGCAGTAGTACTACGGCCGATTCGCTGATCTTGGTCGCTCGTGGTGCTGTTGCGACGCTCCCCTTTCGCTCGCACTCAATCCGGACCTGCCAAAGTTCGATGGGCAAAGCGATTGTTTGCGGTCGCAAGGGGACCCATCCCCACGCTGAACGCCTGAACGCCGGGGCTCATGCGCCATCCACCAGATGTCGGGCATCTCGCCTCCTACCGAGCGGAGAGCTTTAGAAGCCGAGGTTGCAACAGCGGCCCCGATGCTCGGATATTCTGGCACCGACAAAGTCGTCGCACTCGCGCTGCGGGAGCGTTTGGCATTGCGCCCAGCACCCGCCTCATGGCGCCGCTGCGAAATCGCGCGACAGGCAGCGTTGCAGCGCTCAGAGCGTGCCAAGCTGCGCCATCGCTTGGTCTGCCGACGCAGGACTTGGCGATTCGCCACCAGCTTGAAATCTCGCGATCTTTCAACAACGATCCGCACGCCCTCGGCGCTCCCTCCCAATACCTGAAAGCCAGGGCTTCCGCGCGCAGGTTCCGGTGAAAAGCGAGATACGTGGATTGAGGTAAAGTAAACATCTAGGGGCGACTCGGCCCCGTCGCCGACGCGCATAACGGGCTTGAGGTTGTATTGGCGGCCGCAAGGGGTTCGAGAGGCCTACCAGTCGTTCCACTGGCACGAAATCCGCTTTAGCATCCCGGATCGGTGCCTTTGAACAGGAGTTTCCCATGGCCGCTCGCCTTCGTCATATCGCCATCTCAGTTCCGGATCCCGAAAAGGCCGCGAAATTCTTTGAGGACGCGTTCGGCATGAAGGTTGCCGGCCGCGCCGGCGTCGGACTTTACGTGAGCGACGGCACCGTCAACGTGGCGCTGCTCAAGTTTCCCGGCGAAGTGCCCGGTTTCTCGACCGGCCACTATGGCCTCATCCATTTCGGCATGTGGGTCGATGATCTCGACGAAGCGGCCAACAAGGTGCTGGCTGCGGGCGGCTCCTATTACATGGGCCGCGCCGACGACAATCCAAACACCTATTACGAGGTCAAATACAAGGACCCGGACGGCGTCGTCTTCGATGTCACGCACACCGGCTGGGTCGGTGCAGTGAAGGAAGTTGTGCCGGCCGATACCGTGATCGCCGCCGAGTAGCCCTTCAGTGCCGAACCAATCCGCCCCCCCGACCCGCCCCCACCCTGCCCTTCCCGGCTCGCGGCGCAGGCAAAGGGAGGGCGAGCGTGGGCGGGCCAAGACCGTGATCGTTGCCGGCGGCGGTCCCGTCGGTCTCATCGTCGCCTTGCTGCTCGGCCGCGCCGGCTTCGCGGTGACGCTGTTCGACCAGGGCGACATCGTCCATTCGCAGCCACGCGCCGCCACCATCCACCCGGCCACGCTCGACATCCTCGACGACCTCGGTGCGTACGCATTGCTCGAGCCGCAGGGCATCGTGTGTCCGATCGTGAACTACTATGACGGCAAGCTGCTGCTCGCCTCGTTCGATCATGCTCTGCTCAAGGACGAGACCCGTCATCCATGGGTGTTGCAATGCGAGCAGGATAAGCTCTCGCGCACTCTGTTCGCGATGGCGAAGGGGCATTCAAACATCGTCTTTCGCACCGCCACCAAGGTTGTCGGTTGCCGGCAGTGCAAGGATGCGGTCGAAGTCCTGGTCGAAGCGGCAGACGGCCGGCAGGAGCGCCATCACGCGCTCTATCTCGTGGGGGCCGACGGAGCGCGCAGCACAATTCGCCAGGCAATCGGGATCGAATTTGAGGGCTTTACCTATCCGGAACGGTGCATGATCATCGGCACACCGTATGATTTCGTCGCCGATGGTTACGCCACTCGCAATTACATTGCCGATCCGCAGGAGTGGTATAATCTGTTCAAGATTTCCTGGCAGGGCCCGCCCGGCATCTACCGCCTGGTGGCGCCGCTGCACCCGCACGAACCGCTCGACGGCGACCGCGCGCTGGCAACCGCGCAACGCAAACTGCAGCGCTTCAATCCGCGCCCCGACACCTACGAGATCGCGTTCTACGATTGCTACACCGTGGCCCAGCGCGTCGCGGCGACCTTCCGCAAGGACCGCGTGCTGCTTGCCGGCGACAGCGCCCATCTCAACAGCCCGATCGGCGCGATGGGCATGAACAGCGGCATCCACGACGCGGTCAACTTGGCTGCAAACCTGATCTGCGTGCTGAGCGGCGAGGAAAGCGATGCAGCCCTTGACCGCTATGTGCGCCAGCGCCGCCACGTGGCGACTGCTCACGTGCAGGCCGCAACCATCGCCAACAAACAGAACCTGGAGCAGCGCGATCCGGTCAAACGGCAGCGCTACCGCGACGAGATGCGCCGCCGTGCGGAAGATCCCGTGATGGCCAAAGCATTCCTGATGCGCACGGCTCTGCTCGACAGCCTGCGGGACGCGGCAAGGATTCCCTAGTCGCCCGCCTCGGAGGTCGGCAAGAGCGACCTCCCCGGAAATAGAGGCGACCCTTGTGGCCGCCCCTGTTGCCGGCCGAACGATGCTGGCCCCTTACGGTCAGGGGGATACGACGCCACAATCGCTGGACGATGCAGCTATATTTTTCGAGTGCCCCGGCAAAAAAATGAATTCTTCGTAAGAAAGCGCTAACCAAACCGCCTGCGCCCTGCGTCACCTTGACGAATCAAACCAGCGCGTCGAACTTCGGTCGCATATCTGCGCACAAATGAAAGTAGGGTGGCGCAGTTTTTGGGGCGTGCCGCCTGAAAGAAAAACGGAGAAAACCGATGTCGAACCGAATGTTGAACATGTCGATCGCCGCCGTGCTGGCAGCGGGCGTTGCGACTGCTTCCAATGTAGCATCGGCCATGCCGCTCGCCGATGCACTCGCCATCAAAAACGCGGCCGGGACAGACGTGGTGAAGGTTTGGGGTAGAGGATTTGGCTGGGGCTTTGGGGCCGGGTTCCTCGGCGGCGCCATCATCGGCACCGCGCTGGCAAGGCCTTACTACTATGGGCCCTACTACCCCTACTACGGCCCAGCCTACTATCCGCCGCCGGCTTATGGGCCTGGCTATTATCCGGGGACGGCCAACGGGCCTGGCTATTATCCGGGACCGGCCAACGGCGGAAACGAGTGTGCCCGTCGCTATAAATCCTACGACCCGGCCAGCGGCACGTTCCTCGGCCATGACGGCGTGCGACATCCCTGCCCCTGACCGAACAACGGCGAAATCGGGGGGACGCTATGGCGCCGCCCCTCCGACGCTATTTTGTTTACGGGCCTGTACATAGCGGTTGGTTGGATTACCCGACTTGCGGAGTGCGAGCGATAGCAAGCCGAGCGCGCCGAAGGCCGTATTGGCTATCGCTCGAGCGTTGCTGAGCTTCCACAGACCGTGCAGGCTTCCGGGCGGTTTGCGCGGCAAGGTCCGACGCCCCGGTCAGTTCCGCAAATCGCGTCCGGCCGTTCTTCCCACTGCGTCGAGGCGATGGGGCGCGGCCGCCGCCTGGCCTGCCGGTCAAAGTGCGCAACACCGAAGGAGTTTGGCAGAAGCCGAAAGTCAGCACGCCATCCGGTGAGACAGCGCGCCAGTTCCTCGACGATCTGCGTGACGCTTTTGCCAGGGTCCGGCGCGTCGCTTCCGGTACGGTCGCCTTGAACCGCGGTGCAAGGCGCCGCTTGATCCCCTTGCCGATCGTGAAGCTGAGCTTGAGGGCCGCCAGGGGCCACAGCCCCATCGATTGATTCGATTTCCAAATCGAGGTCAACGGATGCAACTTCCTGCGCCCGCGCCACGGCCTGATGCGCCGAGCGCCCGGCCGCGAGCTGAGGCTTGCCGGTCCAGCACCGCGCCGGCTGCAGTTTGTAGCTGCCCTCAAGCCTTGAGGCCGGATCGCGGGCCAGTGCTCTTCAGGTAGGGCGCTTGGCGATGGTCATGCCATCGATGCCTGGCGCCCCTCGTTGCGCCGGACCTGCTCCAGCGCCCTCATCAGATTGCTACGTTCGACAACAGCTTCCATCGACGGCCCCGCGGCCGCCGGGCTTCAAGGGAGCTTTTCGCCGCGCGGATTTCGGACTCTCGGATGGCGGCGTGGCGGGCTTCACCCGCCGGTCCGGCTCCCAACTGATTCTTCTACCGCATCGGTCCGCGTGAGATCGCCGCGAGGCCTCTTCCACCGTTCGGCCTTCGGCGAATCGCGCCACCTGTCGGATCATGCCCGGCACACCATACAAAGAGCCGTCCTGGCGGGTGGCCCTTTCTGTTATCCGGCGGCGTCTCGGCTATAATGGGCTTATGCTCAAGAACATTCCGCCACATTTTCGTGACGCCGACAGGCGCGGGCTGTTACAAAACAACTACCTTTTCAGCAAGCTCAGCCCGCACCACATCGAGCGCCTGACCGCCTGTGTCGTGGGAAAATCGGTCGCCCGCGCGACCAGCATTTTTGCCAAGGGCGATCCAGGCTCCAGCCTGTTCGCGATCTGCCGAGGCACCGTGAAAATATCGACCCCATCAGTCGATGGCCATGACGCGGTGTTCAACCTGATCGGCAAAGGCGACATATTCGGGGAGATTGCCCTGCTCGACGGCCGGCCGCGAACCGCGGACGCTATCGCCATCACGGATTGCGAGCTGTTCGTCATCGAGCGACGGGATTTCCTGCCGCTCATGCGGGAGGAGCCCGAGATCGCGCTCAAGATGATCGAGATCCTCTGCGCAAGATTGCGGCGGACCACGGAGCAGGCCGAGAATCTGATGTTTCTTCATCTCCCCGGCCGGCTTGCCAAGGCGCTGTTGCGGCTGTCTGACGGCGACACCGGCACCTGCGAGCGAAAGGCCGTCGTCACCCAGAAGGATCTCGGCAACATCATCGGCATGTCGCGGGAGAGCAC
>JASHRR010000320.1 GCA_030037185.1 Xanthobacteraceae bacterium
GGGACCGACTTAATCGGGTCGAAGGTGGTAGAGAAGCTAAAGCAAAAGGGGCATGAGGCAATTGCCGCCGCGCCAAACACTGGCGTCAACACCATCACTGGCGAGGGGCTCAAGGGGGCCATGGCCGGCGCGCAGGTGGTGATCGACCTTGCCGATTCGTCCTCATTTGAAGACAAGGCGGTACCGGAATTCTTCGAGACCTCTGGCCGCAACCTTCTCGCGGCGGAGGCCGAGGCCGGCGTCCGGCACCATGTCGCGCTATCCATCGTCGGAATCGATCGAACAGACAATAGCTATTTCCGCGCCAAGGTCACCCGAGAGAAACTGATTAAGACCTCCGGCATCACCTATACCATCATCCGCTCGACCCAGTTTCTGGAATTCCTCGGCGGCATCGCCGCTTTAGGTGCGGACGAAAACATTGTCAGGCTTTCGCCCGTCCTGTTCCAGCCCATCGCGGCGAACGACGTTGCTGCCATCGCTGCCGATGTGGCGCTCGCCTCGCCGCGAAACGGCATCGTCGAGATCGCCGGCTCGCAACGAGCGCTGTTCAACGAAATCGTCGCCCGCTATCTGAAGGCGGTCGGCGACCCACGTAAGGTCGTGAGCGACCCCGAGGCCCGATACTGGGGAGGCGGGGTCGAGGAGCACTCGCTCGTGCCGTTGGGCGAGGCGCGCGTCGGCCGCATCGCCTTCGGCGAATGGCTCCGCCGCTCACGGGCAGCGGCCTGATCGCATGAGAGTCCTGCTGGCGGGGGCGACTGGGGCTATCGGACGCCAATTGATTGGCGGTCTGAAACGACACGGACACCGTGTATTTGGCTTTGCGCGTTCACCGGAATCGGCGCGCACGCTGGCTGAGATGGCCGTCGAGGGTTTGATCGGCGATGCTCGCGATGCGTCCGCGCTCCAGGGCGCGATTGCGCGCGTTCGCGCTGATGCTGTCATTAATGAGCTGACCTCACTGCCACGGCGTTACACTCCGGCGGAGATGAAGGCTGCCGCGCAACGCGACAGTGGGGTCCGCAGGGAAGGAAACATCAACCTTTTGGCAGGAATGCGCGAGAGCGGTGTGCGCCGCTACGTCCTACAGGCTTCGGGATTCCTCTATGCACCCGGTCCAGGGTTGGCTGACGAATCATCGCCTCTGGCTGTTGATGCTTCACCCGGCGTCGCCGCAAGCGCTCGCACTTACCTTGAACTCGAATCGGCCGCCTTTCGTGCATCGGAAATAGACTGCGTCGCGATGCGTTACGGATTCTTTTACGGACCGGGCACCTGGTACACTAACGCCGGTGATATGGGCGAGCAGGTGCGCCGGCAGAAGGTGCCGGTCATCGGCGCTGGCCAGGGCGTGTCAAGCTTCGTTCATATCGAGGACGCGGCATCCGCTACAATCGCGGCGCTCGAATGTGCTCCGGGCATCTACAACATTGTTGACGACGACCCGAGCAAGCAGTGCGTTTGGCTGCCGGCGTTCGCACGCGCTTGCGGGGCGCCGGAACCGCTTCAGATCACCGAGCAGGAAGCTCTGGCGACTTCTGGCGCCGACAGCGTCTACTACGCGACGCGCCCGCGTGGCGCCTCCAACGAGAAGGCCCGACACGAACTCAATTTCCGCCCCCGCCCGCTCGAATGGCTCCAGACGTGAGCCGTCCTCTGGAGGCCGATCGTGCAGTCCAGAAAACGATCCACTCACGCTTACGGAGCGGCGCCAACTACGCCGCGGAGGCTCGTACATTGGTAAGCCTCGTGCATTGGTAAGCGAAGGACCAGTCTTCGAAACAGACGTGAGAGCACACCCACGTAGAGGAGTTGGGTCGGCAGGCGACCCAGCGTGTCCCGAGCGAGATACCGCCGCCCGGCACTATCATGTGGACGTGCGGATGGTGGAACCAACGACCACAATACCCTGAGCGCCGATAATGCAGATGTTCAGGTCTTCCACCCCTTTCACCCGCTTCATGGTGTTACGCTGCGAATTGTTCGCAGACCGAAGCGAGGAGACGGGGCGGTCTGTGTCATGGATCCAGCCGGGAGGAGACTGAAGATTCCCGTCTGGATGCTGTTGCCGGAGTGTGCCGAAATCACGATCTCCCAACAACCGCACCTCGGTCAGCAAGCCCTGAGCATGCGAAGAAAGTGGCTCTCGGCACGCTTCAATCGCTGTGGGAGCGATACCGCCAAACGACGGCCTGGACCGCCCTTTCACTCGCAACGAGGCGCCAGCGCGAAAACATCATGCAAGGCGTGCTCAAACAATCCGGCCACAAGCAGGCGGCCGCAATCAAGCGCCAGCATGTCGTTGCTGGTCGCGACCGGCGTACGCTAGCGCAAGGTCGCTTATTTTCCTCGACGCGATGCGCGGTCTATTTCGTTGGGCAGTCGATGTTGGCCATATGAAGACTGATCCCACCGCCGGCATCAAAAACCCGGCGCGGCCGAAGACTGGTGGATTTCCGGCATGGACCGAGGACGATCTCGAACGGTACGAGGCGTACTGGCCGATTGGCACTAAAGAGCGCGTCTGGCTCGCCGTGCTGCTTTACACCGGACTGCGGCGAGGCGATGCGGCGCAACTTTGGCGCCAGCACTGTCGCGACGGCGTCCCGACGATCCGGACCGAAAAGACCGGCGTGACCGTCACCATTCTGATTCTGCCAGCCCTCAGCGAAATTCTGCGGGCTGGGCCCCTTGCCTTTATCTGTGGGGAGAATGGCGGGGCCGGTCACAAAGGAATCCTTTGGCAACGCGTTTCGAGACGCTTGCAATGCCGCCGGCATAAGGAGTCAGCCACATGGCATATGCAAGATCGGCGCGACAAGGCCAGCAGACAAAGGCGCCAACGTCGCGGAGCTGGAAGCCATCTTCGGCTGGCAGGGCTTGGTATGGTCTCGCTTTACACCCGCGCAGCCGACAGGATATCCAAGCTCGACAGAACGCCGAGTGAACAATCTATTCCCGCACCTCTCGGCAAGGTGCGGGGGGGCAGGACGAGAACATAAGTGATTTCAATTGCTTAATTTTGCGCTGGTGCGGTCGAGAGGACACCGCCTATCGTCGGCCAACTAACTGTATTTGCTAGGTAATTCCAGGCTAGCCTTTTGCGTTTTGTATCGGTGTTTTGTATCGAAATCAACCCCGCCAGTCCGCCGCATTTCGTGCTGATCTTCCCGCCATGCAGGATGCGCCTGTCAAATGGTGACTATCCGGTCAATTGGTTTCGTTATGAACCGGCTCGCGATAAGCTCACGCTAGACCAGAGCAGGGTGATCATCGATGCGGCGGCGATCATGTGCCAGACGGGATGTGAGAGACTGGTGGCAGAAATGGACAGTCGATAAGCCAGCCGCGTTCGGTGACTGGCTGTGGATAGTGTTCGTCGTACAGTTTGCCGCTTTTCTTGATCGATTAACGCTTCGCCGTGTGTTGGAGATTTTCGCGATAGCGCTGCTCGCTTTGGTTTTCGTGCAAACGTTCCCAATCGATATGGCGTTTCTATTTGCCGGCGACGTCCTCATGTATCTTGAAATCGTTACGTTTGCTTCGCTCGCTGCGGCGAACGTCCGTGTTAGAACATTGCTGCGCTACGTAGAGCAATGGTCGAAGAACGCATGGAATGTGGCCACGAACGTAATCTACCGAATGGCGCTCCGGGCGCGAACAACGCGCCAGCGACGAATTAATAAACGCGTGTCGCAAACCGCTTGCCGTACGAAGGGCTCAAACGACGATGGCGCGGACGGTTGGGCGAGCGCCACCGCGTTTGCATAACCTTCTTTACCGAGCAGCCCACAGAGACGGCAACGGTGGGCTTCGATAGGGGAGCTATTGGGGCGGCATTAACCGCCGTGGTCGCGAGGATGGCAAGAAGAAAGAAGATAAGTCGCATGTGAACCTCCGACTTGTGGAAGCCGGATTAGTTTTCTCGCAGCAGCGGATTTGTAAATTGAGTCACTTTGACTCACGTTATACTGGTTGCGTGTGACTCATTTGCTGCATCCATCGCGCGTTTTGGGAGCCACGCGGCCAGCGCGGATCGCGTGGGCGCTATCGATGATTGGGCAGCCTCGGGACACTCTTATTGCAGAGATCGTACGGCCCGGGCCGGCTATCGTCACCGCGACTCATCGCATTCGTCACCGCAACAAGGAGCCTGCGACTGTCTCAATGTGCCTACAGCCCCGCAATACGTGCACTTTTCCGAGCCACATCTTTAGCATCGTTAGCGTCTGCAGCTATTTATTGCATTGATCTTGAATGATACTTGGCCTCTACTTTGGACAAGCAACAGGGCGGTGCGGCGATGGTGCGAGCAGGGCGCATGCAATGTCCAAGAAGTCCAATAACATGAAGATCGTTGGTCTCGACGGTCCTCCATGTCCTCGGTGTGGTTGCCCGACCGAAATACGAGAGCACGAGCGGATCACCGAGAAGGAATTGGCCAAGCCGTTCTATTACAGCCGGTGGTACATCTGCCGAAACCGGGACTGCACGACGACAAACATCATGCCGCAAGAGTTCAAGGTGTGGAACGAGAACAAAGCACGGCGCCCTGACGACGTGGTGACGACGCCGACCAAGCGCCCCGACAGTGGCGAAGGGCAGGTCCACTATGTCGCTTCAAATAAAGCTTCCTCGCCGCCTATCAAATCCAGTGCTGTCTTCGTGAAAAAGGGGTTCAAAGCCTCCCTCTGTTTAGAGTGTCCACAGATCGACTTAATTCCTGACAATGAGGACCACCGACCATGCACGCTCTGTGGTGCGAAGCCTACTCAAACGCGCCTTATCATAGCGGGAAGAATAAGAGCGTGTGTGGGCTGAACTTCCCCTGCTGCCAAACGGAATGCCTCGCCGGAGTCCTAGGAGAGTCACTGGTGCGTTTTATGGGCTGGCCGCCACCTACGAAGGTGAAAAGCCTGTCAGTGACTCTCCTACAGGCCCTGGAGGCATTTGCCGTGCAAGGGGTGGTCCAGGCTTGTCCCGTGCCGAGAGGGACAGCACCAGGTATTCTACCCAGCAGCATCGGAGCGGGAGGCCCGTACTCCTATTGCTCGTATGCGGTGCCGAGACCAACCTATTGTGCCCATTGGGTGATCGAGCCACTACTTCTAGCGTCGGGAGAGCCTAAGGGACGTCGTGTTCCTTGGTAGACCAATGATATCAATGCTTAGATGATTATCACGGGGGATACGGATTGACTGGACGAGGGGCGACTTACGCGCGCCAACGGCCACCCCTCGTACCAAAAGGCGCTGCTTTCTTAGTTGTGAAGCGGCGTCATCTCAATTTTTTCGGTATGCAGCGACCAACTTCACACGTAAGGTAGTCAATGAAATCTCAAC